>JARFQM010000243.1 GCA_029287755.1 Desulfofustis sp.
AACATTCAGGGGTAGAACCATCGGCCGAGCGGGCCATGCATGTGACCCGTGGGGGTGAAGAAGGGAAAATCATGGGCTATCAGATGGCCTCGTCCGGGTATGCAGCCGTCTGGGCGACCGACAACACCAGGGAGGCAATCTATGACGCCATGGCCCGTAAAGAGACTTACGCCACCACCGGCAGCAGGATGATGGTGCGCTTTTTTGGCGGCTGGGAGTTCACCGAGGAGGATGCCTTCTCACGGATGCCCGCCAATGCCGGGTACCGCAAAGGCGTTCCCATGGGCGGAGACCTGACCGCGGCGCCGGCTGGCAAAGCTCCCACCTTCCTGGTTGCAGCTTTGAAAGATGCAATGAGCGGAAACCTCGATCGGATCCAGATTATCAAAGGCTGGATAGACGATGACGGCAGCGCCCGTGAGCGGGTCTATGACGTTGCCGTGTCGGACGGTCGGGAAATCGGTCCTGAAGGTCGGTGCAAAACTCCAGTTGGCAATACCGTCAATATCGAAAAAGCGACCTGGACCAATACCATCGGCGACCCCGAACTGATCGCCGTCTGGAGCGACCCCGATTTCGACCCGAACCAGCGGGCCTTCTATTACGCCCGGGTTCTGGAAATTCCGACTCCACGGTGGACCGCCTATGAAGCGCTGCGTTTCGGCATCAAAATGCCGCCGGAGGCCGAGATGACTACCCAGGAACGAGCCTATACCTCGCCCATCTGGTACACACCCTGAAATTTCCCGCCCGACATCGAAGAGGTAAAACATCAGGCCGTTTTGCCTCTTCGATCGTGTCAAAAATACGATAAAGGCCGGGAGAGACTTTACGTCCCAATAGATCCTGGCTGGCCCCCGGTTCTCAGATGATGTCGAGCACCATCTTGGTGGCGATCAGGATCAGCAGCCCCGCAAATATTTTTTTCAGGTTCTCCACCGGCAATATATGGGCCAGCCTGGCTCCCAGCGGCGCCGGTCTACTCTCCCCTGGCGGCGGTGTTTAAAATCCTCATCGCCCGTGTGATGTTGAACACCCCGCAGACGCAGAATTTCGCCATGCAGCAGGCGGCCTCCTCTGGATCGATGCGTCCTTCTTTGACCCGGTCAAGCATCTTTTTGGCGAAATGAGCGGAGACCATGCCATGGCCGCACATGGTCGATATCGACATGGTATCCCTGTCTGGAAGACGGTCGGTATCACCATGGAAGCCGAGCGTATATTCTACTGCGTGCGGGGTTATATCTACCTCGCCGCAGATATCCCTGACGTTGTCGACCAGGGCGCTGACATTGACTGAGAGGCCCAAATCCAGGGCTTTAACGTCGGCTATGAAATTCTTGACGCGCTCCGGATGGTCAAAGACAACCGCCGCCGATCCGGCCGCCGGAATTTCGTCGATCAGCTCTTCATAGGTGGTCTTCTCCTTTCTGCCGGTAAGATAAAGTTTGATGAAGCTCAGATCTTTTTCCGGGCGGTACAGCGAGTTGACCAGTGCGTTTCCCATGTTGATCGGTTCATATTTTATGGCGGCTCTGAGAAAAGCCTTAGCTTTGTCGAGGGATCCCTCATCGTTGAATCCTTTGCCGGCCATGGCAAACACGATGAAGTCATTGCGCTGGGTATCTTCCGTTCCGTATCGATGCAGTGTGTTCGTCATGATCAGGCCTCCGCGGCAGCTGCAGACCGGTTGGAGACACGGCCCAGTCCAAGATTGACTTTTGCCCAGCCGATTGGGAACCCTTCGGCACGCAGAATATCTTGCAACGGATCAGAACCATCCTCACCACAGACGGTCGATGCGCCGATACTGATTACCGTCTTTGCCGTTTTGCCGATCTCTTTCAAGGCGGCAAGGGTTGAGGCCGTATCCTCGAGTTTGACGGTAACCTCGACGATACAGGAGAGCACTTTTTCATCGAGCAGATCTTTTCTGATATGTCCCGTAGCTATATCGGTCATCAGTTGCGTAACCGGATTGCCGGCTTCAAAGGCGATCTTTTCCTTCGCCAGAGCAGTGGTAACTGTTTCCACATCCCTGAAGTAGGTACCGATTCCAGGACGCCCGAATTCGACCACCACACCGACTTCTCCATGCTTGATTCGACCACTGACATCGTTTGTTTTGACCTCCTCCGTCCCCCGGCCGTGGACGCCGGTTGACTCATGGGTGACCATCGGGTCGCTGAAGGCGCGGCGGACGATGCGGGGCCATTCCAGGTCTTCAGGGATGAAAGCATCGGTGGGGCAGACATCAGGGTCAGGCTGAAAACGCAGGCTGACTGATTTAAGGATTTTGCGAATCAGCCTGGTGGGGCCGGGCGGCAGATGTTCCGGGCTTAGGCTTCGATGGCAGTTATGACACTCAACACAGCTTTCCCGGTTGATTTCCGCCAGTCCGTCGTCATCGATGAAAATTGCCCCAACCGAGCAGACCGGGACGCAATTGGCGCAGCCGACACATTTATCTTTATTGATTTTCACTCGACAGTTCCTCGCTTAATAGTGGCTTTTCAGATTATGGCAAGCGACACCGATTGTATACAACGATCATCAGAAAAGCAACGCTCCATAGTGGCTGCCTGCTGACATGAGCTGTTGTAATATTCCACATTGACGTTACACTGTTAGTCACTGATGGAGCCAGATAAACCTCTGTACGGACAGGATATGAAGGGACTGGAACAGAGCCTGAAAGCTGATGTTGCCGGCCAAGTCTATTTCGACCAGTTCAATCGAGGACGCTACGCCACCGATGCGTCCCACTACCAGGTCATGCCCGATGGCGTGGTAATTCCCAAATCTCACCAGGACGTGCAAATCGTGCTGGAACACGCCAAAAGAGCGGGTCTGCCGGTTCTGGCCCGGGGCGCCGGCTCGTCCCAATGCGGCCAGACGGTAAATCGTGGGCTGGTTATCGACCACACCACCTATCTCAATCGAATACTCGAGTTCGATGCGACCGGCCGCCGCTGCCTGGTTGAACCGGGCATCGTACTTGATGAACTCAATCATTTCCTGCGTCCGCACGGTCTCTGGTTTCCGGTAGACGTCTCGACTTCCTCCCGGGCGACCCTGGGCGGCATGGCCGGCAACAACTCGGCGGGCAGCCGTTCGATCCGTTACGGTATCATGCGCGACAACGTCATCTCAATCACTGCGACACTGGCCGACGGCAGCGAACGGACCTTCGGATTGCTGGACGGCGCTGAAGAGGACGAACTTACTTCCCGACTGCGTGCCATCGGCACACGCGAGCGGGATGAAATAGAGGGCCGCTATCCACGCCTGCTGCGCAGGGTGGGTGGCTACAACCTGGACGCGCTGCTTCCCGGCCGCGAACCGATTAACCTGGCGCAGCTGCTGATCGGCTCTGAGGGCACCCTGGCCTGGTTCAAGTCCATCGAACTGAAGCTTTCACCGCTGCCCCAAAACCGGGTCCTCGGGGTCTGCCACTTTCCCACCTTCTATAAGGCGATGGATTCCGCCCAGCATCTGGTCGAGCTGGATCCCACCGCAATCGAACTGATCGACCGGACCATGATCGAGCTGTCCCGTGCCATCGATTTGTTCAGACCTGTGGTTGAAAAATTTGTCAGGGGCGAACCCGATGCCCTGCTGCTCGTGGAGTTCTCCGAGGATGATCAGCAGGAGAACCTGAGCCGTCTGGCCCGACTGATCGAGATGATGGCAGACCTGGGCTTTACCTGGCAGGGCAGGGGCGACGGCTGGGGGGGCGTGGTGGAAGCCATCGACCCATCTTTTCAGAAAGAGATCTTCGGTGTTCGCAAGCAGGGCCTCAACATCATGATGTCGATGAAGGACGAGCGCAAGCCCATATCGTTCGTCGAGGACTGCGCGGTGGAGCTTCCCGACCTGGCCGAATACACCGCCCGGCTTACCGATATCTTCACCAAACACAATACCACGGGGACCTGGTACGCCCATGCCTCGGTCGGCTGCCTGCATGTCAGGCCGGTGCTCAACCTGCGGCTTGATCGGGATGTCAAAGCGATGCGCGCCATTGTCGAGGAGGCCCTCGAAATGGTCCGGGAGTACAAGGGATCGCACTCGGGCGAGCACGGCGACGGGCTGGTGCGTTCCGAGTTCCACGAGGCCATGTTCGGAACCCGGCTGGCCAATTCGTTCCTGGAGATCAAGCGTTGTTTTGATCCCGACGACCTGTTTAATCCCGGCAAGATCGTCAATCCAGCCAGGATGGATGACCGAACCCTGTTCCGTTACGGACCGGATTACCGGGTAGAAGAGTTGGACACCGTATTTGACTGGTCGCAATGGCCCGGGGCCGGTCGAGGCCTCCAGGGCGCTGTCGAGATGTGCAACAATAACGGCGCCTGCCGCAAAATCCTGGACGGTGCGATGTGTCCCTCATATCGCCTCACCCGTGCCGAACGGGATTCGACCCGGGGCAGAGCGAACACCCTGAGGCTGGCGCTATCCGGTCAGTTGGGACCCGGGGCCCTGGCTTCTGATGAGATGGCCGAGACTCTCAAGCTCTGTGTTTCCTGCAAGGCCTGCCGGCTGGAGTGTCCGACCGGGGTAGACATGGCCAAGATGAAGATTGAGGCGGTTGCGGCCCGCAAGAAAAGGACCGGTTTTTCGCTGCACGATCGGCTGATTGCCTCGATGCCGCGTTATGCCCCTTTGCTCGCCAGGGTAGCATGGCTTGCCAATCTGCGTTCCACCGTGCCGCTGCTGGCCCGTCTTGCCGAAAGGGTCGACGGCTTTACCAGCGACAGATCGCTGCCTCGCTGGCGTTCCGATTTCTATGTGGCGGAGCCGGCGGTGGGCCCTGATAATGGTAAGGAGGTAATCCTCTTCGGCGACACCTTCAATACCTATTTCGAGTCGGAGAATCTCTATGATGCGCGCGAGGTTCTGGTCAGGTGCGGGTATCGGGTGCTGACGCCGGAGCCGGTCGATGGCTCCAGACGACCAGTGTGCTGCGGCCGTACCTATCTGACCGTGGGCAAAATAGCTGAAGCAAAACGGGAAGCCGGCCGGCTGCTCGACACCTTTTTCCCATATACCAGTCGCGATATTCCGGTCATTGGGCTGGAGCCGAGCTGCCTGCTCTGCCTGCGCGATGAGATCCCGGCCCTGCTTCCCGGCGCCAAGGCCGATAGCGTGACGGGGAAAGCCATGCTCTTTGAGGAGTTCTGGGTGGCGGAGCAGCCCTCGGTGGAGCTTCAACCGGTTGCCCCCAAGGCGCTCGTGCACGGCCATTGCCACCAGAAGGCCTTCGGGGCGGTCAAGCCGGTCCAGGAGGTGCTCGGCCGGATACCGGCGCTGGAGGTCGAGATGATTGACTCGAGCTGCTGCGGGATGGCTGGCGTCTTCGGTTATGGTTCCGAGACCTACGGGGTATCGATGGAGATGGCCGAGTTGTCACTCTTTCCCGCCATACGCGGAGCTGATCCAGAGACCCAGATTGTGGCCGACGGAGCCTCCTGCCGCCACCAGATCGAGCACGGTACCAGCCGTACCGCTCAGCACGTGGCCCGGCTCCTCAAGCGTGCCCTGGCCTGAAAGAGCATGAGGCGGGGCTGACGGGAAAGACGGGGAGTGAATTTCTCTCTGCGCCTGCCGGCCGAAACAGGGAAAGAACAACAGGTTTAAGATGACTGAGATGGCCGAGATACTCTTCATATCCCCCTATCTGGAATTGGCGGAAATAGCCCTGAAAGTCATTGGCGACAAGGATGATGTCGATATCAAGGTGACCAGGATGGACGAGGCCGTCGAGCTGGCCCGCGAGGCGGAGCGTCAAGGCTACCAGGTTATTGTCAGCAGAGGCCTGACCGCTTCAAAAATTAGAAATTCAGGAATTGAGCTGCCGGTCATCGACATAAGGATCGGCGGAACCGACATCCTGCGGGCCTATTATGATGCCAAGAAACTCGGCGAACGGGTCGGCATCGTCGATGTCGAGGAGGTGATCCTCGGATTGTCGAGCCTGGAGAAGCTGACTGGTGAAAAGCTGGTCAAATACCGCTGCGAGAACGACCTGGATGACATCGCCAAAGGCATCGAGTACCTCAAAGAGCACGGCGTGGACGTGGTCATCGGCAAAATTGCCATGGCCCGGGAGGCGCGAGCCCAGGGCATGGAAGCGGTAATCATCACCTCGGCCTACGAAACCGTGTGGATGACCCTCAACGAGGCGCGCCGGGTAAACCAGGTGCGCAAGCAGGAGAAACGGAAAGCTGAGCAGCTCAAAGCCATGCTCAATTTCACCTACGACGGGGTCATCGCACTGGACCGCAGGGGACGGATTACAGTGTTCAACAAGGTGGCCGAGGAACTCAGCGGTTGGCGAGCGGACGAGGCCATTGGCCGGGAGGTCACCGAGGTGATTCCGAAGGCGGGGTGTCAGCATCTGCTCAAGACCGGGAGAACCGAGCTTGGCGCCGTGCTTGAAATAGGCAAAAGCAAGGTGGTTGCCAACCGGGTTCCGATAGTCGTGGACGGCAGAATCGAGGGAGTGGTAACCACCTTTCAGAAGTTGGATGTGCTCCAGAAAATAGAGTCGAACGTACGCCGCAAACTGTCTGATAAGGGATTGTCGGCCCGCTACCGTTTCGATGACATCATCGGCAGATCACCACCTGTGCAGTCCACCATCAGCCTGGCCAGGGAATATGCGGCGATTGACTCCACCGTTTTGATCTATGGGCAGACCGGTACCGGCAAGGAAATTTTCGCCCATGCCATTCATAACGCCAGCCGGCGCAGCCGCGAACCCTTCGTGGCGATCAACTGCGCTGCCTTGCCGGAGAGCATCCTGGAAAGCGAGCTGTTCGGCTACGTGGAGGGAGCCTTCACCGGCGCGCGCAAAGGAGGCAAGGCGGGCGTGTTCGAGATGGCCCACGGGGGTACCCTGCTGCTCGACGAGGTCGGCGAGATGCCCTCGAGATTGCAGTCCAATTTTCTGCGCGCCATCGAACAGCGGGAAATCATGCGCCTTGGAGACAGCCGGATCGTGCCGATAAACGTCCGATTGATTGCCTCCACCCACCGGAATCTCAGGGAGATGGTCTCCCAGGGTCAGTTTCGCGAGGACCTCTACTACCGTCTGAACGTATTGTCGCTGCCGGTCCCGACCCTGCGGGAGCGGGGTGATGATGTGCTGCTGATTGCCGAGAAGTTCCTGCGCGAGTTCTATGATATGCAGGGAAAATCTTACGGAATTTTTTCTGATGAAGCCGCCCAGGTGCTGCTCGACTACGGCTGGCCCGGAAATATCAGGCAGCTCAGGAACTCCATGGAGCGCTTGTCGGTAATGACTGCCGGTGGTCTGCTTGAGGCGTATGAGGTCGAGAGGGCCCTGCAGATTCAGGAGTTTAATGGTGAAGTGACTGGTCCGCGCAACCCATGGGACCCCCCTGAGGCCGGGTCAGTCACTGCTGCTCAGCCTCCATTTCGAGCCAGCGGTCCGTTTCGTTTGCCGGAACCACTCAAACAGCAGAAAGCGGAGCACGAAAAGGAATTGATCCACAGTGCCCTGCGGGAGTGCGGGGGGTCGAAAATCAGAGCCGCCCAAAAGCTCGGGATAAGCCGCACGACACTGTGGCGCAAGCTCCAGCGCGGTGCTGGGGGATAGCCAGTTCTTGCGCAGCGTACGGGTCAAGATTCAAGGTGATTGAGCTGCAGTCACCTGATGCTTCACTGCTGGTCAGCTCACCCAGTTCTGACCATTTGCTGGCGTTGAGAGAGTGTTTTATTTTTGAAACATGTTTCAATTAAGTTTCATAAATGAAACATATTTGAAACGTTTTCCCGGCCCTTTACACACGGTCAATTGAGGCGTACCTTCATGCATTATCCATTCCCCAATGACTGCGCGTGTTTGCGCCGGAACTAATCTTTTTTCCCAAAGCGTGTTGAGCGGCGCACCTCTTGCAAAGCTGTTATGTTGAGGACGTGTCGCGGTGGCGACTGCGTGCAGGAGTGTCACTACTCACCACCTCACTGCTATGGATCATACCCCCGGCTGCACTACTTTGGACCGGATGAGCGTGCCGTGAATGGCGGTCTGCACGACTGGTGAATAGTGAAGAGGATTTGCCCCGCTGCGGGGCTGAACTCGTGAGAACACAAATTGAAAGGAGGAGGTACCCATGAAGAGACTGACCACCATTTTGATTATGGCAACAGTTGTTGTTATAGGTCTCGCGCCCATGCAGGGCGGAGCCCAGGCTGCTCCAGTAGAGCTCAAATTCGGCCATGTGGGCGCGCCCGGTTCGCTGTTCCTGGCATGTGCGGATGAATTCGCCAGGCGGGCGAATGAGAAACTCGGTGACAAGGCCAAGGTCGTCACTTTCGGCTCCAGCCAGCTCGGCAAGGATCAGGAGCTCCTGAAGAAACTGAGGCTTGGAACGGTAGCCTTCTCTCTGCCTTCGACGGTCATGTCTTCAGTAGTCGACGAATTTGGCGTCTTCGAGATGCCTTACCTGGTAATCGACCGCGACCACATGCGCAAGATCCGCGACGAGGTGTTCTGGTCGAAGATCGCCCCCAAGGTGGAGGATAAGGGCTACAAGGTGATCGCGGTGTGGGAGAACGGCTTCAGGAATATCACCAACAACGTCAGGCCAATAGTCGGCCCGCAGGATCTCCAGGACATCAAGTTGCGCACGCCCAAAGGTGAGTGGCGGGTCAAGATGTTCAAGGCCTACGGAGCCAACCCCACCCCGATGGCCCTGTCCGAGGTATTCGTGGCCCTGCAGACCGGGGTAATTGACGGCCAGGAGAACCCGTTTACCCAGATCTACAGCCAGAACT
>JARFQM010000258.1 GCA_029287755.1 Desulfofustis sp.
GAGCCAGGGATTGAAGAGCCTTAAGCAGCCAGACAACTCCCTTGGCCCGGCTCAATTTTCCCGCATAGACAATCTTAGGTGTCGCTGTTGAAGCAGCAGATCCGCCCGTAGCGCTGAACAGCTCGTCGTCGAAGCCGGCCCCCGCCACATCGATATGCTGGGGCTCGATACCATAGGTCTGGATTATCTGAGTTTTCTGATCGTGACTGAGGGCCAGGACACGAGTGAGCTCCCGGCAGTCTGCCAGGATCCGGTCCCGAAGATGGGTGCACTGGCGAAACTGCCTGAGATCTGATCCGTGGCAGCTGCAGACGATGGGTATCCCGGGAGCAGCCTCGAAGGCCAGCGAGCTGACCAGCCAGAGATGGTGGCTGTGAATGAGGTCGGGGCGCCACTTCTTGACCCCGTGTTCTATGGCTCCGCGGAAGTGGCTTGCATAGCTGTTCAGTTCGCCTTGAGTTAGGCTCCCGAATGTTCGACTCGGGTAGGGCATCACGTCGCTCATGCCGACAATGGCCCCCGGATTGGCAGGGGTCGAAAATCTTACGGCTGAGATACGGTCAGCGGCGACACCTTCCAGTTCCACCTCCTCGTCGCCGCTCAATGCGCAGATGAGAAAATTTGTCTGGCCGGCACGGTGGGCGTGGCCCATAAGTTGTTGAAGGTAAATGCCGCTGCCCGTGGAGTCGGGGCGCTGGGAGATGAGATGAAGAACTTTCACTGGACCGGAGTCTGCTTTGCCTGGTGGTGCAATGCCGAGGCGAGCGTTAGTAATTGGTCCCTGGTATTGGACTCCTGGTTGAGCAGGATGACGAAGGGGTCGAGCGCGCCGGTCTGGTCGAAATAGCCGGCATAGCCATAGACCCCGGTCATGGTTCCGGATTTGAGCGGCGTGTTCCCCGTTTTGCTCAACAATTCCGCATGGGGCTTGAAACGTACCAGCAGGGTAATCATTGCCGCCGGGGTTGCCAGGTTTTTCCTCGACAGCCCCGATCCTTCGACGACGATGATATCCCGGCTGCTCAGACCGGCGGCTGAGGAGAGGGTTTCAGCCATCGCCTGTTGTGCTTTCTTCCAGGTAGCCGGCGGCCCGAACCGGGCGGCTCCGCAGAGCAAAAAGAGCTGGTTGGCGATGTAGTTGTTGGAGTATTTCAGACATCCGCTGATCATCTCGGCCACCGTCATTTTACTGCGATAGGTGTAGAGCAGTGCGTCGCCGGCCGCCACCTTACCGCTTCGATAACCGGTGCCCACCGCAATGCCCTGGCGGCGCAGCTGTTCGGCAAAAAGTTCGGCCGTGTAGCGTTGGGCGGTGATGCTGGCGTCCCGTCTCTGATAAGCCGAGACATTGACCCGATGCAGCCCCGGATCGATCAGGGCGCCGATATCTTTGGCAATGTTCAGCACCGGGGTCTGCGGCTCCGGGGAGTCGACGATCCCGGTCTGGTATTTGATCAGTGCCACCGAGTTAAAGTTGACCGCCAGCGCCATATTTTCCGCATCGTATGGATTGGCTGAGTTTTCGGCGCCGTCGACCGCCTCCTTGAGTTCAAAGAAGCTGTTGTCCAGGATGAGGGACTCTACTTGGCTGAGGCCACGCTGCCGCAGGCCTGCAGCAATTTCCTGCACACGCTCGGAGAGCAGATAGGGATCGCCGTAGCCTTTGATGCACAGGATCTTGTCATTTCTAAGGTAGAACTCGGTGTTGATCCGGTGTGATGGGCCCAGAACCTCGAGGGCCATCAGGGAAGTGGCGATCTTGATGGTCGAGGCCGGAATGAACAGTCGGTTCTTGTTAAGCTGGGCAATGGCCCTGCCGTTTTTAGTGATCACATAGCCGCCGTTGTCGACCAGTGCGTCCAGTTTGATTTCAATTTCTCCCGCGCCTGAGACACCTGCACAAAAAAAGGCCCACAGCGTGAGCATCCTACTCAGAGCCGTGGGCCTTAGAAAACGCATGGGAGCAGTGCTGCCTCCCCCAATTACAGCTTGGGCAGCTTGGCCATCGATTCGGCGATCTGTTCGGTGGGATAGTCGAAATCCTCGAGTTCTCCGGCGAAGTATTTGTCATACGATGCCATATCGATCAGTCCATGACCGGAGAAGTTGAAGAGAATGGTCTTCGGCTCATCCGGTTCCCTGGTGGCCTCAATGATCGCACCGCGGATAGCGTGACAGGTTTCCGGAGCGGGTATGATGCCCTCCGTTTGGGCAAACAGCACCCCGGCTTGAAAACATTCGAGCTGCTGCAGGCGAATCGGTTCGACGATCTTGTCCCGGACCATGGCCGAGACGATCGGGGCCATGCCGTGGTAGCGCAGGCCGCCGGCGTGGATGCCTGGCGGAATGAAATCGTGTCCCAGGGTGTGCATATAGAGCAGCGGGGTGGTCTGGGCCGTATCGCCGAAATCCCAGGTCAGTTCTCCCCCGGTCAGGGTTGGGCAGGAGGCCGGTTCGGTGCCTATGAAGCGAATTTTTCTGCCTTCCAGATAGTCGGGGACGAAAGGAACGGCCAGCCCGGCAAAGTTGGAACCGCCGCCGCAGCAGCCAATGATCACGTCGGGGTAGTCGCCGGCAATCTCCATCTGAATTTTTGCCTCCAGGCCGATGATCGACTGGTGCAGAAGGACATGGTTCAATACCGAGCCAAGACTGTAGTTGGTATCCTCCCGGGTGGCGGCATCCTCGATGGCCTCCGAGATGGCGATGCCAAGTGAGCCGGGAGTGTCGGGCAGCTTTTCACGAATGGCCCGACCGGTGTTGGTTTCCTCGCTGGGACTGGCGACGACATTGGCGCCGTAGGCATGCATGACCGATTTGCGGTAGGGTTTCTGTTCGAAGGAGACGCGCACCATGTAGACCTTGCACTCGAGGCCAAACTTGTTGGTGGCCAGGGACAGCGCCGATCCCCATTGTCCGGCGCCGGTCTCGGTGGCGATCCTCTTTATGCCTTCACGGGCATTGTAGTAGGCCTGGGCCACGGCGGTGTTGGGTTTGTGTGAACCCACCGGGGAGACGCCTTCGTTCTTGAAATAGATCTTGGCCTTGGTGTTGAGGGCTTTTTCCAGAGTGGCTGCCCGGACCAGGGGGGAGGGGCGCCAGATTTTCAAAATATCCAGCACTTCTTCGGGAATGTCAACAAAACGCTCGGCTGACATTTCCTGTTCGAGCAGGGCCATGGGAAAGATGGCAGCCAGTTTTTCAGGCCCCATTGGCTCCTTGGTTTCCGGATCTAGCGGCGGCTTCAGGCCACCGGGCAGATCGGGAACGACATTGTACCACTGGAGGGGCATTTGATCATCACGCAAGACGATTTTCTTGTTCATGGTATCTCCTCTTGGGGTTTAAATAGTGTGAGCAGTATTCGGGATTGCAGAACAATGGTCTTCATACCACGAAATGTTTGCTCCAGGCAAGGCCGATCAGTCTTCCAATGCGGACCAGGAAGTTTTCATGGTCTGCAGCCTCAGTACCGTATCGGCATCTAAATGCAGAAGGGCAGTCAGCACCTCAGCCGGTTTCGTTCCGGGCTCAGCGCTTCTGCTTATCAACTCGAGGGTGAGGCGCCGCCTTGATACCGCTGTGATCCGTTTTACAAGAGGGCGAATATCGAGATTTTTGCGTCGGCCTTTTCTTACCCGTTCGATGACCAGTGATTCCATTGAATCATAGCCGGCCAGGACACTCAGCTCCGGTTCGCTGAGATCTCTTGGCAGTTCGATTTCGTAAGTACTGATCATGTCCTGTACCGGCTTGCCTTGCAGCGGGCTGATGTCGGTAATTTTCAAGCCGTCCGGCAGCGCCTGGTCGAGGGCGGCCTTGGCCCGGGTGAGGTCGGTAATGGGCTGTACCAGATCGACCGCAAAGAATTCGCAGCGGCTCATGGTGCCCACCGGCAGGGCGGGTCCGAAGGAGATCTTCGGGGAGGGATTGAACCCCTGGGAAAAATGGGGTTTGAGATTCGCCCGGCGCAGCCCCCTCTGCAGTATCTGCAGAAACTCCAGATGGCCTAAAAAGCAGATGGTGCCGGTTCTGGCGTAGCTGACCAGATAGCGGTAAGAGCCCTCAGCTTCGGCCACAGGGGGCTTGTTATCCTGGACGGCCGGCTCCGCTGGAGGGGCTTGCCCCCGATTATGGACGATTGGCATGATCGTCTTGAAATCGCATAGTCCACATTTCTGGCAGGAGTGGTACCTGCAGTCCGGGGTGTATTCCCGGGTGCGGCTCTTGTGCCGCTCGCCGGCAAGAAATTCAGCTTCAACGAGGGGG
>JARFQM010000339.1 GCA_029287755.1 Desulfofustis sp.
CAACAACCTGGCCTATGTGGCCCACAAAACTGGAGATATTGCCGGGGCCAGAGAACTCTATGATAAAATTCTCGCCTTAAATCCAGATCATGTCTCGGCCGAGTATATGCGAGCAGCCCTCTCGGGAGAGACCAGAAGCCAGCCACCGGACTCTTATGTCAAAGAGGTGTTTGACGAGTTTGCCGATCATTACGAAGCAAGCCTGACCGCCGATCTGGGCTATGAGTTGCCCGCAACCCTGCGTGATTTCTATCAACGCCAGCTCCCCCGGAACACCCCGGAACGGTTCCTCGATCTGGGCTGCGGGACAGGCCTGGTCGGCGCCGCATTTCACTCGTTTTGTCAGTCAATGACAGGAGTTGATATTTCCGAGAAGATGCTTGCCGCAGCCAGGGAGAAGCGGCTCTATGACACCCTCCATCTCTCAGCAATTACAGATTTTCTCACTGCCCATCCGAGCTCATCGTATGACCTTGTGGTGAGTGGCGACGTGCTTCCCTATATTGGCGATCTGGAAGAGCTGTTCTTGGGGGTGTCCAGAGTGTTGACAACTCCTGGGCACTTCATGTTCTCGGTTGAACACCACTCAGATGAAGTGCTTGTTCCCGTGCTTCAGCAGAGTGGACGCTTCGCCCACAGCCAAGCATATGTGACAAGCATAGCGGACAAAACCGGCTGGCAGATAATTGGCCGGACTCTGCTTGACCTGCGCAGAGAACGGGACGAATGGATCCAGGGATCGATTTATTTGATGAGCCTTTCCTCGATCAGTTGAAGAAACCGCTCTTCTGGACCAGCCAGCAGATCAGTAATCCGCTGCAGACGGAAGACAGACCGACAACCCGCAGGGTTGACGGAGGAACCTCACTCAGCTTGAGCAGCCATTCCCGCATTTTTTCTGGAGCGGCCGCATAGGGCAGACCTTCCACAATGAGTACCATGCCGAACACCAGAAGGAGTAATTTCATGTCAATTAATCAGCCTGCCAGCGAAGATTTTGTTGAAGTTAACAAAGCTACTATTATATTTACAAAATTCCTTGAATAAGTTATTTGGTATAGCACTTCGACTGCACGCACTGGAGAACGTCCAAGGCCGCACCGAGTTGTCGCTTTTACAGTATCGCGGCCCCGTTCTTTTGGCAATCCACAATTACACAGCTCATTGATGACAGAATCCACTCGCTCTAAATACCAGGAAGCAGGCGTCGATATAGACAAGGGCAACGCCTTTGTTAAAAAGATCAAAAGCGTCATTGCCGACACCCATCAACGGGGCGTGCTCAGCGAGATCGGCGGTTTTGCCAGCCTGTTTTCCATCGACAAGGATAAGTACGAGAACCCGGTCCTGGTATCCGCGACCGACGGGGTCGGTACCAAACTGGCGGTGGCCAAATCGTGTGAAAAACATGACACCATCGGTATAGATCTTGTTGCCATGTGCGCCAACGATATAATCGTAAGCGGCGCCAAGCCTCTGTTTTTTCTCGACTACCTGGCCGTCGGCAAACTGGAGATCGAAGTTGCCAGCCAGATTGTCACCGGTATTGCCGAGGGCTGCAAACAGGCCAATTGCTCTCTGGTCGGAGGTGAGACAGCGGAAATGCCGGGGCTCTATCGCGAAGGCGATTACGACATAGCCGGTTTCGTAACCGGTATTGTCGACCGTGACAATATCATTGATGGCTCCGACATCAGGGTCGGAAACAAGATTATCGGGCTGGCCTCCAACGGTCTCCATGCCCACGGGTTCTCTCTGGTCAGGAAGATTTGTTTCAACGACCTGGGCCTGGGAGTTGCTGATTTCGTGGAGGAACTTGGCACTAACCTTGGCGAGGAATTACTCAAACCGACTCGAATATACGTTCAGCCGATTCTCAATGTTCTCAAAATCTACAAGATAAACGGCATGGTTCACAATACCGGAGGCGGTTTCTACGACAACATCCCCCGGGTACTGCCCAGAGGGTGCCGAGCGACAATTGCCAGGAACTCATTTCCCGTACCGCCGGTATTCCCTTACCTGGCAGCCGGCGGCGGGGTCCCAGAAGCCGAAATGTACCGTACCTTCAACATGGGAATCGGCTTTATGGCGATTGTCGAAGAGATAGACGTCAACGATATAATGCTGCAATTCTCAGCTCTGGGCGAAACCCCGTATCTCATTGGAGATATTCAGGCGGAGGCTGAGGGAAAGAAGCAGGTGGAGTTCATCTAAATCAGAACTTGAACAAAATCAACCTTCGGCGCAATCCACCGTGCTTCCTTTGATCTTCTCGAGGGCATGGTCCAGGGCCGGCAGCAGGACATCTATATTTTCCAGCGCTCCCTTGCGGCTGCCGGGTAAATTGATGATCAGGCTCTGCCGGCGGATTCCCGCCCTGCCCCTGGAAATGACCGCTTTTGGTGTTATTGCCAGACTTGCCGCCCGCATCGCCTCAGCCATTCCCGGTACTTCTTTGTCAAACACCTGATCCATCGCCTCGGGGGTCACATCGGTCGGCGAGACCCCGGTGCCTCCAGTGGTGAGCACAAGATCGGCTCCCTTGGCTTCGATTGCCTGGAGTACCGCTTCTACGATGAACTCTATCCGGTCCGGTACTATTTTGTAAAAGCAAAGACGGTAGCCGTGATCGCTTAACAGCTCTTTCAGGGCAGCGCCGCTGGTATCATCCCTGAGCCCCTGAGCGCCGCTGTCGCTCATGGTTATCACCGCAAAGCTGAATGGGCTCATGGCTGTCCCATAAACTCGGTTACTTGTCTGCTGCTCTTGCAGCGACTATCTTCTCGGTGATCTGGGCCGGAACTTCCTCATAGTGGGAAAATTTCACTACAAATGAGCCAAGACCGCCGGTCATCGAAGTCAGTTCGTTGGCATAAGTCTGAATCTCCGCCATTGGCACCTGGGCGGTAACAATCTCGCCCTTTGGTCCGGAGTCCATCCCCAGCACCCGGCCTCTTCTGCTGTTCAGATCGCCCATGATGTCGCCGACACTGTCCTTGCCCACGGTAACAACCATCTCCATGATCGGCTCGAGAAGCACCAGACCGGCAGCGGGCGCGGCCTGTTTGAAGGCCAGCGAACCGGCTATTTTGAAAGCCATTTCCGAACTGTCAACGGTGTGATAGGAGCCGTCATAGAGGGTAACTTTGACATCGGTAACCGGGTATCCTGCCAGGACGCCTTTTTCCATCGCTTCCAGTATACCCTTCTCCACAGCCGGTCTATATTGCTGCGGAATAACACCGCCGACAATCTTATCGACAAATTCGAATTTCTCTCCGGGAATCGGGTCAATTTCTATCCAGCAGTCGCCGAACTGGCCGCGCCCGCCGCTCTGTTTTTTATGCCGGCCCTGCGCCTTGGCTGAGCTTCTGATGGTTTCCATATAAGGAATTTTGGGCAGATTGAGTTCCATTTCCACCCCGAATTTTCGCTTGATGATGGACCCGACCACCTCCAGATGGACCTGGCTCATGCCAGAAACCAGAGTTTCCCCGGTCTGCTGTTCGCGCGACATCTTCAGACTCAGGTCTTCATCGAGCATGCGGCTCAGGGAAGAAAACAGCTTCTCCTCGTCGCCTTTCTTGGCAGAGACTGCGTAGGTAATGACAGGAGAAAGAGGTTCGACGGCCTCGAGAATCACTGGATTGTCCTGCAGACACAGAGTGTCGCCAGTGGTAGTCTCTTTTAATTTGGCCACGGCCACCAGCGCGCCGGGTCCGACACTGTCTACCTGACGCTGCTCTTTTCCTTCGATGAGGAAAAGGTTACCAAACCGTTCAGCGGTCTTTTTGTTGGCGTTGTAAAACGATTCGCCTGCAAGGGTGCCGGAAAATACCCTGAAAATGGTGAGGCGACCGGCGTAGGGATCGGCCATGGTCTTGAACACGAAACCGGTGAACGGGGCGTCAGCCGACGGCGGGCATTGCACCTCTTCCTTGGTGTTCGGGTTCACGCCCCTGCGTGGTCCGACATCGGCCGGTGAAGGCATGAAATTGTTGACCGCATCCAGGATCACGCTGGTTCCGCTGTTCTTCGTGGCGCAGGTGACTGTCACCGGGGTAACTTCCCCCTCTGCCACCGCTTTTTTCAATCCTGCGGCAAGGTCCTCTTCGGTGAGTTCACCCTCTTCAAGAAATTTATCAATGAGTTCCTCATCCGTCTCGGCGATGCTTTCCATCAGAGCCTCGCGCGCCGCCGCAACCTCATCCTCAAGTTCGGCCGGAATGTCGATTTCCTTTACTCCGCCCTTGCCGCTATCCGCGAATTCGTAGGCCTTGTTAGCCACCAGATCGACGATGCCGCTAAATGACTCTTCCTTGCCTATGGGCAGATGCACAACGGTCGGGCTCACCGGAAGGGATTCTTTTATCTGGTCGATAGTCTTGTGGAAATCAGCCCGTTCACGGTCCATCTTGGTGACGACTATCATCGATGGCAGATTGTTTTCAGCAATAAGGTCAGCAAATTTATGGGTTTGGCCTTTGACGCCCAGAACCGCACCGATGACAAATACGGCCCCGTCGCACACATGGGCGGCCGAGATAGTCTCATTGAAGAAGGAGTCGTCACCCGGGGTATCGATCAGGTAAACCTCATTTTTCTTCCACGAATAATTGCAAAAAGATGAGCTTATGGTGATCTTTCTCTTTATTTCTTCATCATCGTAATCCATCGAGGAATTGCCGTCATCGACCTTGCCCAGCCGATTGATCTTCCCTGCAGTGTAGAGCATGGCCTCAACCAGAGAGGTCTTACCGCCGTTTCCGTGTCCTATTACTGCTATATTTCTGACCATTGCCGTATCCTGCATCTGCTTCTCCTCAATTTCGAATAAATAAATCTGTCATCCAATCAGCGCTAATTTGTATAATTGAACGGGGCCTCGAAGATTTAACCCCACCATATATTCAATTCATCCGGCAGAAAGTCAAGCAACATTGAGTTTCGGGCAACATTAAATAGGCGGCGCGGGGCAAATAATAATCTCAGTCGAGAACGCAAATCAACAGATGTCGCATTCGCGTCTTGACAGCAACTCGCAAACCGGTCACAACATGGGCTGCACAAACAACCTGAACCAGATGGCAAGGTGAGCAAAACCGACCCCCCTTCAACCGGCGTTGCCAAATCGGCGGCAACCGTCTCCGTCGCAGTAATGTGCAGCAGACTGCTGGGGCTGATTCGCGAACAGGTCTTTGCCGGCCTCTTTGGCGCCGGTTATGCCTACGATTCTTTCGTCGTTGCTTTTCGCATACCCAATCTGCTGCGTGATCTTTTTGGGGAGGGAGCCCTGTCTGCCGCCTTTGTATCTGTGTTTTCCGATTATGATGCGAACAGGAGCAGGGAGGATACCTGGCTGTTGGCCTCCAATGTGCTCTGCTTCTTCGTCGTAGCCATCTCCTTGATAACCCTGATGGGGATGGTTTTTGCCGATCAGATTGTCGCCCTGCTGGCCCCTGATTTTTCGGCTGTATCAGGCAAATCCGAGCTGACTGCCAGCATGACGGTCATCATGATGCCGTTTCTGCTCTTTATTTCGCTCGCTGCAGTGGTCATGGGGATCCTCAATACCAAAAATCGTTTTTTCATCCCCTCCCTGGCATCGAGCTTTTTCAACCTTGGATCAATTATCGGCGGTACAGCTCTGGCTTTCCTGCTGCCCCGTTATGGGTACCCCGCCATCATCGGCATGGCCTTCGGAACCCTGATAGGCGGCTTCCTGCAGCTCGCGGTGCAACTTCCCGTACTGAAAAAAATCGGCTTCAGGTTCACCCCTGTCTTAAACCTCTCAGATCCGGGACTGCGGCGGGTCCTCAAGCTGATGATACCGGCAACCATAGGACTTTCTGCTACCCAGATTAATATTTTCATCAACACCAATTTCGCCTCATCCTGTGCTGAAGGTTCGGTATCCTGGCTCAACTATGCCTTTCGGCTGGTGCAACTCCCCATTGGACTGTTCGGGGTTGCCATATCGATCGCTGCTCTGCCCGTTTTGGCCCGGCAGGCCTCAACCATGAACCTCGAGGCTATGCGCACCACCTTCGTGTCCTCACTTACCATGGTGTTTTGTCTTACAATACCGGCCACGGTTGGCCTCGTCGTGCTGGCGGAACCGATTATCAAACTGATCTTCGAACATGGAGCCTTCACCGCTGCAGACACTAAGGCCACCGCCGTTGCGCTGTCGCTCTATGGAGTGGGTCTTTTTGCCTACTCGGCCAACAAGGTGATTGTGCCAGTTTACTATGCCATCAATGCCGCCCGGTATCCGGTCATCGCAAGTTTTCTTGCCATTGGTTTCAATATTCTGATTATCGTCAACACCATCGATCATTTTCAGCACAGGGCCATAGCCCTCTCGACCTCGGCGGTGATGGTCATTAATTTCCTTTTCCTGATGATTGTGCTTTATCGCAAGATCGACGGCTTTTCCCTGCGCAGCCTCGGGACCGGACTTACCAAAATCGTGATCGCCGCGTCACTCATGTCCCTCGTACTGATCTTTCTGTATCGCCAATTCCACCATCAGTTCCAGCTCTCGATTCTTCATCAGCTCACTTTCCTGTTTCTCCTGATTGCCGTCTCGTCCCTTTGCTACATCACAGTTCTGCACCTGCTTGGCCTGCAGGAACTGAGGGATATCACATCGAAAATAAAGGCTAGAATAACCCGCTGAAACGGCAACGAGAGCTGCGTGATTGCGGGAGGCGGAAACGATTTGATCATCCCGAGCAGGAATCACCTATTTTCTGCTAGGTGCTCCTGCTCGGGCTTTTACAGGAAAAGATCAGTTGTTGACCGGTTCACCGAAGGGGTTGAGCTGTTTGCCGGCGGCGGCATCAGCCGTCACATATATCTCCATCTTTGTTTTCCCAATT
>JARFQM010000394.1 GCA_029287755.1 Desulfofustis sp.
GCGCAATGCTGGGTGGTCTGCTGCTCGGGCTGCTCGAGTCATTCGGCACCCAGATTCCATTTATCGGTACCGAATGGAAAGACGTATTTTCCTTCGGCATCCTGATCCTGCTGCTGGTGTTCAAACCCACCGGCATCCTGGGTAGAACCGAGATCGAGAGGATGTAGCCATGGACCGACCCGATCATGCTGCATCCAGAAGTGCTGATGTCGCCGGTACCGGGGGGCCTCTGCGCTGGCTCGAGTCCCAGAAGAACCGCATCATCGTGCTCACGATCCTGGCCGTAATGGCCATGTTTTTACCATTGATCTCCAATAATTATGTCCTCGAGGTAATGACCAACGTCTGGTTTTACGTGATGCTCTGCCTCGGGCTCAATATAGTCGTCGGCTATGCCGGTCTGCTCGACCTCGGCTATGCCGCCTTTTTCGCGGTGGGAGCCTACACCACGGGAATCCTGACTTCGCATTTCGGGGTAAATTTCTGGCTCACCATTCCGGCCGCCGTGGTGTTCTCAATCTGTGCCGGGGTGATAATCGGCGGTCCGACCCTGCGGCTGCGCAGCGACTACCTGGCGATTGTGACTTTG
The DNA here is from genome assembly GCA_029287755.1 of Desulfofustis sp. The sequence continues at coordinate 590 of JARFQM010000394.1, forward strand.
GGGTTTGGTGAAATAGTCAGAATCATCGCCAGAAATCTCGAGATTACCGGCGGCGCCTCGGGGCTGATCGGTATCGAGAAGCCTTCACTTTTCGGATTTGAAATCAGCCAGATATCTCATTTTTACTACGTCTTTCTGATCCTCGCCTGCATAGCCTGTTTTGTCAGTTACCGGCTGCAGCATTCCCGACTCGGGCGGGCCTGGCAGTATGTCCGCGAGGACGAGGATGCGGCTGAGGCGATGGGCATCGACAGGGTTGCGATAAAACTATACGCCTACGTCATTGGGGCCATTTTCGGCGGCGTTGCCGGCTGTTTCTTTGCCGCCAAAATGACGGCGATCTCCCCGGAGACCTTCATGTTCCAGCAATCGGTACTTATCCTGCTGGGCGTGGTGCTTGGCGGCATGGGCAAGATTCCCGGGGTTATCATCGGGGCCTTTGCCCTGGTCCTGTTCCCCGAGGTATTTCGCGATCTTGGTTCCTCCCGTATCCTGGTGTTCGCCATCGTCATGCTGGTGATCATGCTCTACCGGCCCGAAGGCATCTGGCCCGAGAAGAAGACCTGAAAGGCGATGACATAAGAGGTAAAGAGTCAATCATATGGCGCTTCTGGAAGTAAAAGATCTGGGTTTGAACTTTGCCGGCCTGCAGGTCATCAAGGAGCTCAGTTTCTCTGTCGAACCAGGCAGTATCGCCAGCCTCATCGGGCCAAACGGTGCGGGCAAGACCTCGGTGTTCAATTGTCTTACCGGTTTTTACAAGCCCAACAAAGGCCAGATCGTCTTTGACGGAAAACAGATAACCCGCAAGCGCCCCTACAAGATTACCCGCAGCGGCATGGCTCGGACTTTCCAGAATCTGCGGCTGTTCAAGAAAATGACGGTGCTGGAGAATGTCATGTCCGGCATGCACTGCCGCACCCGTACAGGGGCCATTGGAGCGATCCTGCGAACCGGCTCCCAGAAACGGGAAGAGGCCGAAATAAAAGATTTCTGTGAGTTCTGTCTTGAATTTGTCGGCATCCTCGATGAAAAAGACCGCACTGCTTCCAACCTCTCTTACGGCCACCAGCGGCGGGTCGAGTGGGCCCGGGCCCTGGCCACCAGACCCAAACTGCTGCTCCTGGACGAGCCGGCAGCCGGTCTCAACTTTGACGAGAAACAGCAGCTGATAGAACTTATCACGCGCATCCGAGATGAACTGAGCATCACGATTTTGCTCATCGAACACGACATGGGCCTGGTCATGAAGATCTCGGAGATGATCACCGTGATCGACTACGGGCAGAAAATCGCCCAGGGAAATGCCGAGGAAGTGCAAAACGATCCCCGGGTAATTGAAGCGTATCTGGGGAGAGAAGAGGACGAGGTCGCATGAGCAGCGCCATTCTGGAGATCGACAACCTCGAGACTCACTACGGAAAAATCCATGCGCTCAGGGGGATCTCTTTTTCCGTCAGGGCCGGGGAGATAGTGACCCTGCTTGGCGCAAACGGCGCGGGCAAAAGCACCACCCTGCGCGCCATTTCCGGGTTAATCCGTTCGACCTCGGGATCGATCCGCTTCATGGGGGAGGACATCACCAAAAAGCCGGCCCATGACATCGTCAAAATGGGGCTGATCCATGTACCCGAGGGCAGGAAGATTTTCAAGGGGATGACCATACTCGAAAACCTGGAGCTGGGCAGCTTCACCCTGGATGATGATGCGGAACGGAAGCGACGGCTGGACCATGTGTTCGAGATTTTTCCGGTGCTTGAGGAAAGAAAGCACAGGGACTCTGCATTTCTGTCGGGTGGTGAGCAGCAGATGCTGGCCATCGGCCGATCGATGATGACCGATCCAAAGCTGCTGCTGCTCGATGAACCCTCCATGGGGCTGGCCCCTTTTCTGGTCCAGGAGATCATGAAGATCATTGTCCGCCTGAACAAAGAGGGGGTCACTATCCTGCTGGTGGAACAGAATGCCAAGGTGGCGCTCAAACTGGCCGACAACGGCTACGTGCTGGAAACCGGGAAAATCGTTATCGAGGGGGATGCCCAGACGTTGCGCGAGGATGAGTCGATCGTCAAAGCCTATCTGGGTGATTGAGTTCAGCCAAGACCTGAAAACCCTGCCAGGGAGTCAGGCATT
>JARFQM010000149.1 GCA_029287755.1 Desulfofustis sp.
GTGCCAATCCTTAAACTTACGGTTCCGGACCGTATCGAAGCCGGACCGACCCACATCGTCTCCCGGGTATCTAAATTTCTTGATGACAGCGAGCCGATCAGGACGAAAATCATTGCCGAACTCGACACGCTGATCAACAAAGCTCACTGGTCGGCAGATTCGGCTGAGGACCTGCTTCCCTCTGGCGGATATCACCCGAATAACTGGTCGGAATTGATAGAAGACCACTTTCCGGCAGGGTCACACGGTACAGCAGCCCTGCTTTTCTACCTTCTGCCCGGTTGCAATATAGCCTCCCTTCTCGGACTCTTCACGGCAGCCGACAGCAGGCGGTCGGTCCATGGTCTGGTTGCGGTACTGAAGAGGTATCAGGCCCAGTGATCGTGATCATAGAGCAAGCTTATAAGGTTGTAGACCTGGCCCTTAATCCAGGCGCCCAGAGGCAAAACCGACTCCTCCAAGACAAGTAAGCGATAGATTCATCAGCCGGGCGGTCCTGATCCGCCCGTGTTGTCCCGAAATCAGTACTAGTTTCTCATCCCTGGTTTAGCTTGTTCCCGCCTGGTATTATTCTCCTTCCTGCTCCACCCCCTTGCTGAAATCAACCGGGATGGTCGCCGCACGACCGGCCAGTTCCCTGTCCATCATCAACAGGGCATGGGGATCGTCTCCGATCATCTGCAGTTGGGCGATCATATCACCAGCCGTATCTTCCTCTTCAACCTGTTCAGTCACATACCACTCCAGAAAGATTTTGGTGGCGTGATCCCGATGCTGGATGGCCAGGTCCATCAGATCGTTAATCGACTGGGTGACAATTTTCTCGTGGGCAAGCGTTTTCTCGAAGGCATCCAGAGGTGAATCAAAGGAAGTGGGGGGGGCATCAACGGTCTTGAGAACCACTGACTCACCCTGACTCTGAATATACTCGTACATTTTCATGGCGTGGTACATTTCTTCGTGATACTGGACCATGAACCAGTTGGCAAACCCTTTTAAAACCAATTCATTGGTGTAGGCAGACATGGACATGTAGAGGAAGGCGGAGTAAATCTCCTTGTTAATTTGCTCGTTCAGGGCATCGGTAATCTCTTTTTTCAGCATGATATTCTCCTTTAGTAATCGCTAATGGTGTCTTTGGTGTGAGGTCGTTTCTATGCATGAAAGGTTTTGCAAGACCATCGAAAAATCTAGGGAGAGCAAGTAAAAAGTCAAGCTGAATTTGAGTGAAAGAGACCCATTAGAGCATGGGCTTAGGGACCGATTGGGAACGCCTGCGAGGTTTCCAGACCAGGCCGCTCAGAAAGCGGCTGGCCGGGCGGATCAGGTCACTCCCGGGATGGGAAAAAGGGGTGAATCAGTTGTCCCAGTTGCAACAGGTGTATGGATTGATCGTGGTCACCGGGCACAGGGCGGAGCGGACAACCTTGTCGGCAACGCTGCCGAACATGATCTTTTCAAGCCCCTTGTAGCCATGCGTTCCCATGATGATCAAATCGGCTCTGATTTCAGTCGCATAATCGACAATCTGTTCGCCGACATCGCCCATCAGGACTTTATGGGTGATGTCTTTGACCCCGAGCCGGGTAATCACCTCGCTCATCTCCTCGAGAAATGACTCCATCCGCTCTTCTGCACCGGTCATCAACTCCTCCTCGAGATTGGGTACATGCATCTGGGGTACAAAAAAGCCGGAATAATCCTCGAAATTCTGTACCACAAAAACGAGGTGAACGGAGGCCCCATATTTACTGGCCATGAACATCGATGAATCGGCGATGAGGCGGGAATTATCAGAAAAGTCAATCGGGGTTACAATGCGTCTAATCTCTCGAATCTGTTTCATGCTCACCTCCGTATTTTTCTTATCCTGGCTGCGACATCAAACATGCTGCCTTTATTACTAATTTTCTCACATCACCGAGTCGCTTGCAAGGCTATTCGCTGCATCTCTGTGTGCGTTGCCAGCCTGGATTCACTGGAAAAGCTGGTTTATCCTCTGGCGGTAATTGCGCTCGATGATATGGCGCTTTTTTTTCAGCGTGTTGGTCAGTTCTTCCCCGCTCTTCAATCCTTTCTCCAGGAAGGTGATGCCCATCAGTCTTTCATGGGCTTTGAATCCCCTTTTGGGTTTGAGATGCAGGTTTATCTCTTTTCTGATCTGTTCGAGGATCCGGTTGTCGCTCAACAGCTCTTCGGTCTCCTTGCGAAGGTTGGAAAAGGTTTTCTCAGCCCACCCTTTGAACTCTTCATGATTGGGCACCAGCAATGCCGCCAGCCCCTTCCTGTCCTGGCCCACCAGAACCGCGTCTTCGATGAACGGAAACATGGTTATGGTACTTTCGATCCTGGTGGGATCTACGTTTTCCCCGCTGGCCAGCACTATTATGTCTTTGGCCCTGCCGGTGATCACCAGCTCGTCGTTGATGGTCATTCTGCCCAAATCCCCGGTCCTCAGATAACCGTCGGCGGTGAATGCACGGTTGGTTTCAACCTCATTATTGTGGTAGCCGATTGCCACCTGGGGACCGCGGACTTCAATGAGTCCCTCCTCTCCGGCTGCACATTCGGTCCCGTCTTCTGCGACGACACGCAAATCGGTGTGCACTACCGCTCTGCCGAGGGTGCCATAGGTCTTGCAGTCCAGCCCGCGGCCGGCGATTGCAGGTGAACATTCGGTCATGCCGTAGGCGTTGACAATGCGGATGCCGACGGCATCGATCCAGTCTTCGAGAAAATCGGCCAGGCTGCCGCCGCCGCTCACTGCCAGCCGCAGCCTGCCTCCGAAGCGTTCCTGAACCAGCTTCAGCTTGCGCTGGGCCAGCAGGTAAAAGGGCCCGAGAAACAAACATTTAATCCCTGCTCCGGTCTTTCTCATGAGCCTGCTCAGCAGCGCAGGATGATGAAACTGGGGCAACTGATCATTGAGTATCCGCCTGCTGCGCCGGAATTTGACAGATACCTGCACCAGAAAATTGAAGATCGAGGAAGCCAGCGCACCTTTTTTTCTCAACGCCGTCAGCACCCTGTTGTGCAGCGACTCCCATATCCTGGGAACGGTGGCAACCACGGTGGGGCGGTATTCGACCAGATCCTGGGCAAATGTCTTCACTGAAGAATAGACCAGACAGCAGCCCCCGGCCAGCGCCACATATTCAGCGGTTCGTTCGAAGATGTGCCAGGTCGGCAGCACCGACAGCCATCGATCTTCCGGCGTCAGGGCGATGATACCGGGGATGCAGCGCACGTTGTGCATGATGTTGCTGTGGGTCAGCATCACCCCTTTGGGCATGCCGGTGGTGCCGGAGGTGTACATTACGGTGAGCAGATCATCCGGCATGATCTCCCGGCCGCGCTCCAGAAAACGTTCCACATCTCGGTCACTGTAGGTCCTGTCTTTGAGCAGATCCTGATAGCTGTAAGTTTTGCCGAACATCGAGTGAATTGCCGGGCCGGTCATGATAAAAATATTCTTCAGCCCCCCCATCTTTTTCTGATTCGGCCGATGTTGTTCGAACAAGGCTTCGGTCTCAACCACCAGATGAGTGCACTTGCTGTTCTCCATAATGAACAGAAGTTCCTGGGCCGGAGTATCACTGCCCCTGGGTACGCCGATGGCGCCCAGCGACATGATTGCCAGATCAGTAACGATCCAGCTGTAGCGGTTGTCGGCCAGCAGCATGACCCGGTCCCCTTTGGCCACCCCTTTTTTGCTGAAGGCCCCGGCCAGCAGCAGCACGTCCTCGAAGAGCTTGTGGTAGCTGACTTCTATCTCCTGGGCCCCGGCTCTGTAGATATAGGCGCACTGGTCGTGGTGAATCTTGCAGCTGCGACAGAACATCTCAAACAGGGTTCGCGGATCGTCAATGGCCGGTATCGGCAGGGCGTCAAGGCTCATTTAGTACCCCAGTGCACGGCGATGGTGCCGAACATGAATTTTTTATAGGAAACCCGGTTGAAGCCCGCTTCTTCAAAGAGGCTGGCCAGGGTATCAGCATCGTGAAAATCCATCGTCGAGCCGGTGAGATAAGCGTAGGCCGACTGATCTCGAGCGATAAGTCTGCCCAGCAGCGGAATTACAAGCGTCAGATACACATGGATAAAGGGATAGAGTAAGTTTCTGGCAGGCGGCGTTGTATCGAGGCAGATGACCCGCCCCCCCGTGCCCAGCACCCTGTACACCTCTTTGAGGACGGTCAGCGAATCGTCCACGTTGCGCAGCAGGTAGCCGAAGCTGACTGCCTGGAAGGTATTGTCACGGTAGGGCAGCTGGTTGGCGTCGCAGGCCTGAAACTGCAGGCCGACTGGCGAGAGAGTATGGCGAGCCCGGCTCAGCATGTTGCGGGAAAAATCAGCCCCGACAACCCTGGCCATGGGGTTGCTTCGTTTGAACTGGGCGGCAATCTCCCCGGTACCGCAGGCAAGATCAAGCACCCAGCCGCGGCCCACCTCGCCGCCGCTGGCCACCACAAATTCACGCCACCGACGGTCCTGACCGAAGGTCATAACCCGGTTCATCAGGTCATAGCGATCGGCGATGGCGTCGAACATCTTTTCAACACCGGGCCCTTTGCTCAAGAACTTACCTCACTGGCTCATTTGACGGCAACCGTATTTTCAGCCCTTCCAACTCAACAAGGGGCAAAGCCGGGCGTGCGTGGAAACGGGATAGTCTCCCTGATATTGTGCATGCCGGTGATGAACTGGACCAAGCGTTCGAAGCCGAGGCCGAACCCGGAGTGGGGAGTTGATCCGTATCTGCGTAAATCCAGGTACCACTGATACTCTTCTTCATCGATACCAACCTCCTGCATGCGGCCGAGCAGCACGTCATAGCGCTCTTCCCTCTGGCTGCCGCCCACTATTTCACCGATACCGGCGACCAGAATATCCATGGCTGCTACGGTGGTGGGGTCGTCATTCACCCGCATGTAAAATGGCTTGATAGAGGCAGGATAATCGGTAACGATCAACGGCAGTCGATAGGCTTCCTCGGTGAGATAGCGCTCGTGTTCCGACTGCAGGTCCACGCCCCAGCTTACCGGAAACTCGAAGCTGCGGCCGGATTTCAAAAGCTCTTCTACGGCTTGTGTATAGGAGATACGGACAAAATCATTGTCGATGACGTGGCGCAGCTTATCTATCAGTCCTTTTTCGATGAATCTGTCGAACAGGGCCATATCCTCCCCGCAGTTTTCCAGCACGTCGTTGAGAAGGTATTTGAGCATTTCCTCGGCCAGATCCATATTGCAGTCGAGAGTGCAGAAGGCCATTTCCGGTTCAAGCATCCAGAACTCGGCCAGGTGTCTGCTGGTGTGCGAGTTCTCGGCTCTGAAAGTCGGACCGAAGGTATAGACTGAACCCAGCGCCTGGGCGAACACCTCCGCCTGCAGTTGGCCGCTGACCGTCAGCCCGGCGCGGTTGCCGAAAAATCTTTCGGGGTGGTCCGTTTTTCGACTGGCCTCTTTGAGTTCCAGTTCCGTGACTACCTGGAACATCTCCCCTGCCCCCTCGCAGTCGCTGGTGGTGATCACCGGTGTGTGGATCTGGTGGAACCCTTTGTGATGGAAGAATTCATGCACGGCATAACTGAGTCGAGAGCGAACCCTGGCAACCCCGCCCAGAGCGTTGGTCCGAGGCCTCAGATGGACGATCTCGCGCAGAAATTCAAAGGAATGTCGCTTCTTCTGCAGGGGGTAATGGTCGGGGTCGGCCCAGCCCACCACCTCGAGCGAGTCTGCCACTATCTCAACCCGCTGGCCTTGGGCCGGAGATTCTTTCAACTCTCCCCTTATCACCAGGCTGCACCCGGTGGTCAGCTTCTTTATTTCACTTTCGTAATTGGTCAGGCCTTTGTCGGCAATTACCTGAATGTTGGCTAGGCAGGACCCATCGTTCACTTCGAGAAAGGAGAATCCCGAACTGTCCCTTCTGGTCCTGAGCCAGCCTGCAATCGTGACACTGGTTCCAACCGCAGTATCTTTCAACAGCGTTCTGATATGGTCTGATTTCATAGAGTTTCGCTTATTCCGTGGATATCATTTTCGCTTTTACGCACTCACCGCGATGATCATACGATAACAGCTTGTTGAATTCTAGGGATGTCCTACAAAATTAGGATTTTCGTTCAAGATCAAGGCATGGGAGCGATTTAACCCGGAGGCGTAGAGTAAAATACGTCGAGGATGCATATCGCCTCCATAATACAGAGATTGGACGAAAAGACAATTTTGCCAAGTACTCATAACATATATCCATCCCTCACATTGCCAAGAGCAGAAAAGATGGAATTTCTGGCATCCGGAATATGTGTACAGATATGCTCGAGCAGCGAGCGAACAGTCTCCCGCCTCGAATCCTCGCCGATGGGACAGTAACTGTCGACCGGTTCCAGGTCAACAAGTTTGCTGATTTCGATGATCTCCTTCTTGTCAAGGTAGGCCAGTACTCGAATCAGCGACAGCCGGCCATCGAAAAGATCCTGCCGTGGCACCATGGTCGAGACATTGCCGCTGTAGAGCGCGTTGATCATGAAGGTCTCGATCAGATCATCTTTGTGGTGCCCCAAGGCGATCTTGTTGAACCCCTTTTGCCGGGCCAGCTCGAAGAGCTGACTGCGTCTGTTTCTGGAGCAGAGGAAACAGGTGCGCTCCCCTTTCACACTCCAGCCCCCGACCGCTGTGGAGCTCAGCCCGAATCGTTCGAGCTGGGCAGCGATCCTCTGCGCCGGCGGCAAGCCGCCGTGCTCGGGCGTCCAGAAACCGTTATCAACATAGACCGCTTCAAGGAGATAATCTATCGGAGCCTTGGCACGCCAGGTGTGCAGCACCCAGGCAGCCACCAGGCTGTCAACACCTCCGGATACGGCGACCAGCACTCGATCGCCATCGTCGAGCATGCGGTAATCCCCCATTGCTCTGCCGATCTTTCTGTTGTATTTCGAAGGCAGCGACGACGGCGCCATCTGCTTTACTTCTCCCATCGGGTATGCCAAAACCACACACCCGCCTGGCAGTGGGCCAGACGGGTGTGTGTTGTCAGTGAATATTCGGCTCTATAGATAGGGGCATTGCGCTATTTTTTCTTCGACGCCAAGGGTGGCAAGCTCCTCGACGGTGAGCCATTTGAGGCCGTACTTGTGGGCCGACATGATATTGCTCATCAATGACTGCTGGGTTTCATCGAAGGTAGCCGACCAGATAACCGACCCATCAGAGGTGTCGAAAAGCTTCATGGAAAAGGCCACCGAGGCGGGAGAATCGGCCCCGTAATTACCTCCGACACGCTCCACATAGCGGGACAGGGTGGTAACCAGAACGGCGTTGCATTTCAGTTCCGAATAGATGGACCTGAGCAGGGACGCCTGGGTCATTTCGGACTCTGGGAGCAGTGATGTCAGTTGCCGATTGGACAAAAATCTCACCGTGTCATGCCCTCTCAGCGCATCCTTGATTTGCTGGTCAAGAAAACCGGCGCCTTTTTCGAGTTTTGCTGCATTCTGATACGTCAGTGCATCATCTGACTGCGCTTCAGCCATGGCCGGAAACCCAGTGCTGTCAATCATCCTTATGGTTTCCTTCTGTTCACGTTCCATAGCCTGCGCCCCGGTTCCGCCTTTCGCACCAGCCTGGTCGAATGAACCTTTATCGGACCTCAAATCGGTCATCACCGGAAGGGCGATGATGCAGGGCACCTGCATCCTGGCGGCCTGTTTCTCCTCTTCCGTAGGCAGCGGCTGTTTGCTGCTGCATGCGGCCAGCAGTATGGTGAAAGCCGTCACCATGAGCACCAACAACACGTTCCATCTATTCACCGTACACCTCGATCGCAAAGGTTTGGGTTTCTCCACTATAACGACCCCTTGGAGGACAATACTGCGGTGCTTCCTTCCCTCAGTGCCGTCGCTTCGTTGACCGCCCGCCCGAGCGCCTTGAATACCGCTTCGATGATATGATGCGCGTTTTCACCGTGAACCAGGTCGACGTGCAAAGTCATTCCACCATGCAGCGCCAGGGCTCTTAAAAACTCCTTGGCCAGAATGGTGTCAAAGGTTCCCACCTTTTGATCGCAAAGATCCACGCCGTAATGCAGATAGGGCCGGTTGGAGAAGTCAACCACTACCCTGGCCAGGGTCTCGTCCATCGGTACATAACTGAGCCCGTAACGGTTGATGCCTCCCTTGTCGCCCAGGCCGTGGTAAAATGCCTGTCCAAGACAAATGCCGACGTCTTCAACGGTATGGTGATCATCGACCTCCAGGTCACCAGTGGCGCTGACGCTGAGGTCGAATGACCCGTGCACGGAGAAAAGGGTAAGCATATGATCGAGAAACCCCACCCCGGTGTTGATCGATGACTTTCCCGAACCGTCAATGGTCAGACTGAGTGATATATCGGTTTCGGCTGTGCTTCTTTCAATCGCGGCCGTGCGGGGTCGCTCTTCTCTTTTCATAAGGCTGCCTGGCTTCTTCAATTGGGTTGAAAAGCGTTCGATTTAATTACTAATAAACATTTTTAAATATTGTTCATATTTATACTACATCTGTCTCTTATACACATCTCCGAGCCCACGAGACGGCACTAAG
>JARFQM010000167.1 GCA_029287755.1 Desulfofustis sp.
AGCTCTCCGTCGGCGACGCCGCAGGCCACACAGACGCCGGGGGAAGCGGTCGCTTCCGGGGCGTGCATCGAGGGCAGGTGGGCGGGGCTGGGACCGGTCTTCTCCCAGAAATCATCAGGGTTCTTGTACTGAAAATGGCGCAGGATCGATTCATCCTTGATGCCGTTTTTGAATTCACCCAGCAGCACGACCTGACCGTCGGAATGGAGATAAATATAATCGTGACGGGTCGACTGCAGGACGACGAGGTCGGCACCCTGCCTGGAAGCGACAATTTTCAGGTCGATGGCCATCTCTTCCCGGGCCTCGGGCAAATCTGAATAATAACAGCGCAGCAGGGAAACGGCGGCGGCACTAAAACGGTATTTTTCATAAACGGCCAGCGCCTTCTCTTTTTCTTCCGGGAGAACCCCGTACTCAATGAGCAGCGGCAGCTCCAGATGGGCCATCTCCTCTCTCAATCCTGGCATAACCAATTTCGCTCCATGTTTTTTCAGCCGGGCGCCCCCTGGCACCCTCAAAGGTTGTGCGGCATCAGTGGCCGCTTTATTTTCACCTTTATTTACACCACGACACAAGTTCAAGGCACCCAGTCAGGCAAGGCGCGAGCGAAGAGCCGGCGGAGCAGCCTGGCAGCGCTGTGAGCAGGCACCACAGTGAGCAACGCTGCATGATGGGATGGATTGGACTTGTGTCGTTATGTATAATAACTTTGGGCCGGTCAGGCAAATCCATGGAGCGGAGCAATTTCGCAGCGGCGGGGTCGACCGCCCCGGGTCGCCGGCCAAAAGAGAATTTGCCGAAACCGCCATTTCCGGCTATATTGTATGAGCTTTACGATATGACTGCAGCACTCCTGCGGCAGCCATCCGTCCGCAACAACCGCTGTGCGACACTAATCCTGACAGGCAATCAAACAACTGGTTCCGCCCGGCCCGACCAGATTGCTGGACACTGCCCGACGACTAATCAACAGGTCGGCAGGCCGCGGTTATCGCGGCGCCGCACCGGCAGAAAGGGATGAATGTCGACAGAGAAAACCGGAGATAACGAGGATATCATGACTAATCAGACAGCACAGTTAACCGTCGATGGACATACCTACGAGCTGCCAATTGTGGAGAGCACCACTGGAGAAAAGGCGATCGATATTCGCAACCTGCTGCGCGAAACGGGCTACATCACCCTCGACAGCGGCTACATGAATACCGGCTCCTGCGAGTCCGGGATTACCTATCTCGATGGCGAAAACGGCATCCTCCGCTACCGGGGTTATGATATCGCCGATTTAGCCGAGAATTGTGTATTTATAGAAGTCGCCTACCTCCTGCTCACCGGTGAACTGCCCAATGAGAAGGAGTTGAACAAGTTCAGAGAGGACATGATTCGCTACGCCCTCATCCATGAAGACATGATCCATTTCTTCGACCATTTCCCGCCGAACGCTTCGCCGATGTCGATTCTGTCGACCATGGTCGGGTCGCTGCACGACTTTTACCCGGAAATGGACCTCGATGAAGACCCCTACGGCGGCATTACCACTGCCACCGCCCGGCTGCTCTCGAAGATCAGGACCATCGCCGCCTTTTCCTACAAGAAGAGTATCGGCCATCCGCTGGTCTATCCGCGGGCCGATCTTAACTATTGCTCCAACTTCCTGAACATGATGTTCGAGCGACCCAATATACCCTACACAATCGAACCGCTGATGACTGCGGCCCTGAACAAACTGCTGATTCTGCATGCCGATCACGAGCAGAACTGTTCCACCTCCACGGTCAGGCTGGTGGGCAGTTCGGGGGTCAAACTCTACCCGTCGATCTCGGCCGGGGTCGGCGCCCTCTGGGGACCGCTGCACGGTGGAGCCAACGCGGCGGTGATCAGGATGCTGGAAACGATCTACGCCGACGACATGAATTTCGACAAGTATATTCAGATGGCCAAGGATCCGAACAACCCATACCGGCTCACCGGTTTCGGTCATCGGGTCTACAAGACCTACGACCCGAGGGCCAAGATAATTAAAGAAGTGACCCACGAGATCCTGGAAACGATGAATATCGAAGATCCCCTTCTCGACATCGCCCAGGAACTGGAGTACCGGGTCGGCAAGGACAACTATTTCGTCTCCAGAAATCTCTACCCCAATGTCGATTTTTACTCGGGCATCGTCTACCGGGCCATGGGTATACCTACCAACATGTTCACGGTAATGTTTGCCCTGGGACGTCTGCCGGGGTGGATCTCCCACTGGCAGGAGATGCATATGGACAAGGAGAACAACCGCATCGGCCGACCGCGCCAGATTTACCAGGGGGTGGTCAAGCGGCCCTTCGTACCGATGGAGGAGCGGCCCTAGAATTGATGAACAAGGGCCACACTACCCATCATGTCCCCTGAAGGGACATGATGGGTAGTGTGGCCCCTCCATATTACTTGGCTAAATTGGTCCCCCTCTCCATATTCACCACCAGGGGCACATCGAGCTTCATGGCCTGCTCCATGGTCTGCTGAATCTGGGGCTGCAACTCGTCGCACTCCTCCGGGGCCAACTCAAACACCAGCTCGTCGTGGATCTGCAGCAGCATCCTGCAGGAACTTCGGCGCTGTTTCAAAAGCTCATCCACTCGCAGCATGGCCAGCTTGATGATATCGGCCGCCGTGCCCTGGATGGGCGTGTTGAGCGCGGCCCGCTCGGCAAATTCGCGCCGCATCTTGTTGGAGGCGTCGATCTCCGGCAGATATCTCCTGCGGTTCAACAGGGTGGTGACATAGCCGTCTTTTTTGGCCTGCTCGACAATCTCTTCCATGAACTGCTTCACCCCCCGGTAGAGGTTGAAGTAGCGGTCGATGAACAGCGAAGCCTCGCGTCTGCTGATCTGCAGCTGGTTGGACAACCCGAAACTGCTCATCCCATAGACGATACCGAAATTGATGCTCTTGGCCACCCGGCGCATTTCCGAGGTCACCAGCAGCGGCGCAACCGAGAACACCTCGGCCGCCGTCCTGGTATGGATGTCATCGCCCTCTCTGAAGGCCTTTATCAAGGCCGGATCCTGCGAATAGTGGGCGAGCACCCGCAGGTCGATCTGCGAATAGTCGCCGAACAGGAAGACCTTGCCCGCTGCGGGCACGAACGCCTCCCTGATGCGGGCCCCTTCCTCCCCCCTGATCGGAATGTTCTGCAGGTTCGGGTTGGAACTCGACAGCCTGCCGGTGGCCGTCACCGTCTGGTTGAACGAGGTGTGCACCCGTCCGGTCCCGGGATCGATCATCTGGGCCAGCTTATCCACATAGGTCGACAGGAGCTTGGCCAGGTTGCGGTAGTCGATGATCAGGGCCGGCAGCTCATGCTGGGGGGCGAGTTTTTCAAGGACCTTGATGTCGGTGGAATAGCCGGTCTTGGTTTTCCTGCCGTAGGGCAGGCCCAGTTCCTCGAAGAGCACGGTACCGAGCTGCTGGGGCGAGTTGATGTTGAACTCGTGTCCGGCCAGCTCATATATCTCTTTTTCACGCTGGTCCAGCTTCCGGCGAAACTCATTGGACAGCTTCTTCAGGTGGACCGGGTCGATCCTGATGCCGTCGGCTTCCATCTGCTCGAGAATCGGCACCAGTTTCATCTCCACCTCGGTGAACAGCTCCTCCTGATCCCTTTCTTCGAGCAGCGGCTGATAATGGTTCCAGAGCTGCAGGGTGGCAAAGACATCCTCGCAGGAGTAGTGCGCGGCCCTGGCCTTGTCGACATAGGCAAACGCATCCTCGCGCTTGTCGCCGCCGGTTACCTCTTTGTAGGATGTCAGCTTGAAACCCAGTTCCAAACACAGGTCGTCGAGCTTAAATGAGCGCCTCGAGGGTTCCACCAGGTAGGCGCCAATCATGGTGTCGAGCAGCTGCCCCTTGAGCTCCACCCCCAATCCGTGTTTCAGCACCGAGTAGTCATATTTGAGATTGTGGGCCAGCTTGGGCAGCGTATCCGCTTCCAGCAGCGGAGAGAGTTCTTCTTTGACCAGATCCAGCGGGAGTTGAGACGCTATCAGCCTGCCCTCCTGGTCACGATGACCCACGGGAATATACCAGCACTCGTCGCCGCCGCCGTTAAGGGAGATGCCGACCAGTTCAGCATTTCTGCTCTGCAGCGAGGTCGTTTCCGTATCGACGACGAGGACAGGCGCATCGTGCAGCAAGGCCGTCAGCTTCTTCAGCTCCTCACTATCGTTCACGGAATGGAAGTCGCCGGTGGGAATGGCTCGGGCACTGCCGTCCAGTTCCCTGAGCAGCGAGGTGAAGCCAAGCTCGGAGTAAATCCGCCTCAGCGTTTCCTCGTCTTTCTCGCCCAGGGTGTAGCCTTCCGGTGACAGCGGCACCGTTACGTCGGTCTTGAGGCGGATCAGATCCCTGGACATGAAAGCCGCCTCCCTATTGTCGATCAGCCGCTCCTTCATCTTCGATTTTTTGAGGCCCTCAACCTGCTCATAGAGCCCCTCCAGAGAGCCGTACTCGACAATCAGCTTGGCTGCCGTCTTGGGACCGATACCGGGAACTCCGGGAACATTGTCAGAGTTGTCGCCGATAAGGGCGAAGCAGTCAAGCAACTGAGGGGGCCCGACCTGATACTTCTTCTCCACCCCGCCAGAATCCATCACCCGATCGTTCATCGGATCCCACATGGTGATCCTGTCATCCACCAGCTGCAGCAGATCCTTGTCTCCGGAGACGATGATCACCTTGTTCCCCTCACGACTCAGGGCCTGGGCGGCGGCACCGATAATGTCGTCCGCCTCGATGCCGTTCTCCTCGAAGCTTACCAGGCCGAGGGCCTCCACCACCTGCTTGATATAGGGCAGCTGAGCGGCAAGTTCAGCCGGCATGGGCGGTCGGTTAGCCTTGTACTCGGGGTACATCTCATGTCTGAACACTTTGCCCCTGCTGTCGAAGGCGACGGCCAGATGGGTGGGCAACTTTTCCTTCAGAAGCTTATTGAGCATGCTGACGAAGCCAAATACCGCATTGGTTTGAAACCCTTCGGCATTGGTCAGCGGCGCCACGGCATGAAAGGCCCGGTAAATAAAAGCACTGCCGTCAATCAGATATATTTCTCTGGTCATGGATTTTCCTACTGCAGCGACCTCTTATCTCCAGGCGCCACGAAAAAAGGAGAGGCGATGCCTCTCCTTTAAGGTATTCATCCGGTTGTCTCTCACCGGTTCTATCAGTGATCTAAGATGTGTTTTTGGATCCGTTTGCGCAGCCGCTCAGCAACGTCGTCTCCGCGATAAGACAGCACCGGAACCGGACACCTTCTGAACATGCGCTCGGCCACCGATCCGGCAAACATGTATTTGATATCCCGGGACTTGATGCCCATCACCACCAGATCAACCTTGTTCTCCTCTACGAAACGCAGCAGTTCGGTGGTGGGGTCACCGATCAAAAAGGTGAAGGATACTTTGTCATCAGACAGCGTCAAGTGATCCGCCATGGCAGTGATCGCCTCACGCCGCTCCTTCTTGACTATCTCCAGATATTTGTCACTGTCGACCTTGTAGCCGAATTCGGTGATCTTGTTGATCGCCTCCACGTCCCTGTCGCTGATCACGTTGACCACCTGGAGCTCGGCACCAAGCGGTTCGGCAATATCGGCAGCGAAATCGAGAATACCCAGGGAATACTTTGAAAAGGCCACGGGCACCATTATTTTGCTAATCATCCTGTTCTCCTCTGAAATTCCCGGCAAAATTTCCTCTTTCTACTGCCTTGCCGTCAGGCTGCGGCTGCCTCCTGCCTTTTTATCCTGCCTCTCTGGAGAAAGCCGATGAATCCGAGCAGCACCAGGGCCGGAATAAACATCAATTGCTTCGGTGGCCTCGGGTTGGGCACCTGGACATTGAGCACTTCCTGGTCGAAATCGACCTTGGCTTTTTCCGCCGCACTGGCGAAGACCACGTTGTCGATCAGAATCCTGCCGTCTTCTTCCCGCGTCTCTAAGCCGATTGCCTGAAGACGCTCATCACCGGTCGGTTCGTCTCCAACCGGCAGCATCGTTACCATGGTAAATTCAGTGCCGTCCATTTTCTCGCCCTTGAGCGTCATCCGCAGCTGCGAGCCCGGCTCCATCTCCTCGACCAGCTGGACCAGGTTGTCAGCCGGCTGCTCGCTGAGTTCCGGATAAACCTGATCCCAGAAGAACCCGGGCCGGAACAGGGTGAAGGCCACCAGCAGCATAGCCAAAGTTTCCCAGATCCTGTTTTTGGTCAGCCAGTAGCCCTGGGTGCCCGCCGCAAACACGAGCATGGCGATAACCGCAGCAGCAACAACGATGATAAGATGCAATGCAGTCCCGATGCCGATCATCAGCAGCTCGGTGTTGAAGATGAAGATGAAGGGCAGAATTGCCGTTCTGATATCGTAGGTGAACCCCTGGATACCGGTCCGTATCGGGTCGCCGCCCGATATGCCCGCCGCCGCAAAGGCGGCCAGCCCCACCGGCGGGGTATCATCAGCCAGGATACCGAAGTAAAAGACGAAGAGATGTACGGCAATCAGCGGCACGATCAAACCGTTCTGGGCGCCGAGGCTGACGATTACCGGGGCCATCAGGGTGGAGACCACGATATAATTGGCCGTGGTCGGCAGGCCCATGCCCAGCAGCAGGCTGATGACAGCGGTAAACAGAAGGATCAGAACCAGGTTGCCGCCCGAGATGAACTCGACGAATTCGGTCATCACCAGACCGATGCCGGTGAGGGTCACGGTGCCGACGACGATGCCCGCGGCCGCAGTGGCCACGCCGATGCCAATCATGTTCTTGGCCCCGGACACCATGCCGTCTATCAGGTCCTGCCAGCCCCTTGTAAAGCTGAAATGGTCACCGCCCATTTTCCTCATCAAGCCCTTCAGGGGACGCTGGGTCAAAACGATTAAGATCATCAGCACCGTTGCCCAGAAAGCTGACAAAGAAGGTGATAAGCGTTCAACCGTCAAACACCACATAAGCACCACAATGGGCAGCAGGAAGTAATAACCGGCCTGGGCGGTTTCCTTCAGAGGCGGCAGTTCGGTAATCTCGGTGGTCAGTTCCAGTTCCGGCACCCTGCAGGCCAGATAGAGCAGGGCCAGGTAGGCGCCAAAGAGCAGAACGCAGACAATATAAACTGTCTCTTATACACATCTCCGAGCCCACGAGACCATTCA
>JARFQM010000223.1 GCA_029287755.1 Desulfofustis sp.
TGCTCAAACCCCATGAGGACACCTCACATGAGAGATTTTGGCGGCAGGTTCTGCGCTGGCTGACTGCCAGTGTACCGGCCCCCGTCGAGATCTCCCTCGAAGGCAACAAATTCAGCACCGGTGATGAGGTGAAGGTCAAGGCACGGGTGTACGATGAGGTCTATGAACCGGTTTCCGATGCGACCGTCTGGTTAAAATTGACAGATCCCGATGGCGCAATTGAGGATATTCGGATGCTGGCGGACATAGACCGGGCCGGCGATTACATTGCTTCATTCAGCGCAGCGAAATCGGGGGTTCATCACCTGGAAGTCTCATCTTCAGGAGGACTTTCCGAGGATGGCTATGCATCCTTGAGTTTCCTGGCCGCGAATTCTATGCACGAGATGCGCGGCGCTGCAGTGATGAACCGTGACTTGATGGAGAAAATTGCTCAGGTTGGCGGCGGCAACTACTATACGCCCGAAAAAGCCGACCTGCTGGTCAAGGACCTGAACAACAACCGCAAGGTCCATACCGTGACGTACAAATTAGACATCTGGAATATACCAATTGTCTTTTTCTTGCTGTTCTTCTGTTTTGGTTTGGAATGGCTGCTGCGCAGGAGAACGGGACTGTCATGAGATTAACCTTTCTGCTGATGCTGTCAGCCTGTCTGTTCTGCGCTGCTCCGGTTTCTGCTCAGCAGCGCGACTATTTTCTGCCCACACCCGCCGTGCAGAAATATGCGGTAATCCTTGCCGGGGCCGCAGTCGAAGAACAATATAAAAAACAAATCAAGCGCTGGGCTCTGCACCTGCACGATATCCTGACAAAAGATTACCGCTATGAGGCCGGTCAGATTGTCCTGCTTATGGATCAGGCTGATCCTGAAGACGCGAGGGTCTCAGGATCGAGCCGAGGTGAGAATATCAAGGATGAGCTGCGACAGCTCAAAGAAGCCGTTAGCCCCGGCGACCAGGTCTTTATCTTCTTATTGGGCCACGGTACGAGCAGCGAGGAGGCTGCCAAGTTTGTTATCAGCGGAGTAGATATCACTGCCCGGGAGGTAGCAGCAATTTTACAAACCTTCTCCGAGCAGGATATTGTCTTGGTAAATGCGACCAGCTCGAGTTATCCCTTCTCTACATTACTTTCTGGGCCGGGGCGTGTTATTGTTTCCGCCACTCGCTCCGGGGCTGAAAAATATGATACGATATTTGCCGAATTTTTTATTGCTGCTCTGGATGGCCATACCGGCGACAGGGATAAAAACGGGCGTGTATCCATATGGGAAGCTTTCAGGTTTGCCAGCCAAAAAGTCGAAAAATGGTATGAGGATCAGAACCGCATACCGACCGAACATGGTGTACTTGATGATAATGGTGACGGTGTGTTCAGCAATGATCCTGACCAGCTTGAAAACGATGGAAGGCTCGCCCAGATAGCATATCTCGATCTTATTCCAGCAAAACTTGCTGACGATAAAAATTCGACAGCAGCGGATAGTGCCATCGTGCGGGATCTCACTGCTCAAGTAAGGGAGTTGGAGCGCTCTGTCTTCCTCTTGCGAAACCGCAAGACGGAGTTGCCGACCGAATTGTACCAGAAGGAAATGGAGGTGCTGTTGATCGATCTTGCCAGGATGTCCAGAAAACTTAATAACGTGACTACCGCACCAGGCGACTAGCCCAACCAGGAAAAGCGGATAAGGTCTCTACGCGTATAGTTGAGCCTTATGCAGTATCGACTAAGTACCTATCATTTTAATTGCCTGGGTTATTATAATGCGGATGGCCAATATAAAAAGCAATACTCGGAAAACACGAATAAAGATTTGTTCGGAGACCTTGTTAAGCAGCAATTTACCAATATAAATACCTGGTAATACCGCGAGGCAGAGACAGATGAGCAAAGGACCATAGGCCAGTACATTGATACCGATCAAACCAAAAAGGAGGATTTTCAGCGCTTGCTCCATTAAAGCGGTAGCCGATTTGGTAGCAATGAGCGCCTCCTTGATGATCCCTTGCCTGAGATAAAAAGATGAGGTAAAAGGCCCGCTCGCCCCGAAGAATATACCAATAAGACCGGCGACGAAGCCAACCGGCAAGAAGATGAACGTTTCCAGGCGGCTCTCTTTCTGGGTAACCGGCAGAAATATGGTGAGTAAAATGAATACTCCCATACCCAGCTTGATCAGGTCCTTGGGCAGAAGTTGGAAGATATAGATGCCGAGCAAAGCGCCGGGCAGCAGACCGACAGTATAGCGCAGAAAGATCTGCCAGTTTATGTGATTGTAGAAAAGAACGGTTCGTGAACCGGCGCTGATCATCATGACCACGGCATAGATCGGCACCACATAGCTGGTCTCTATGAAGGAGGCCAGGATTCCCAGGAACATGACGCCGCCGGCCATTCCCATGACTCCGGTGATAACCGAGCAGCAGAACACGGAAATCGTCAGGAATACTATTGCTGATAGAGACAGGGACATACTATTTCCAGGGCATGACCATGCCCGCGCCGCATATTTGAATACTCCCGCTGCCGGACGGGTGTTAAGCCAGCCCAGCTATCTTCTTGTCAACGGCGGAAGCGATGGCTTGAAGGAATTCCTGGGTTGTCAACCAGGTCGAGCTGCCGGTCAGCATGGCTAAATCTTTGGTCATGGAGCCCGCTTCGACGGTTTCGGCACAGGCCTGCTCCAGGGCTGAGGCAAATCTCTGAACTGCGGGCGTATCATCGAACAGCCCCCTGTAGTAAAGGGCCCGGGTCCAGGCAAAGAGCGTGGCGATCGGATTGGTCGAGGTCTTTTTGCCGGTCTGGTGCTCGCGAAAATGTCTGGTCACCGTTCCGTGGGCCGCTTCCGTGAGGACGGTTTTTCCATCCGGCGTCAGCAGCATCGAGGTCATCAGCCCGAGTGAGCCAAAGCCGGCCGCTACCAGATCGGACAGGATATCCCCGTCATAGTTCTTGCAGGCCCAGACGAAACCGCCCTCTGATTTTACCGCGAACGCCGCGAGATCATCGACCATGCGATGCTCGTAGGCGATTCCTTGCGCTTCAAAATCCTTCCGAAACTTCGTCTCGTACACGTCTGCAAAACTGTTCTTGAAAAGACCGTCATAATGAGCCAGCTCCGTGTTCTTGGTGCCAAGGTAAACCGGATACCCCCGCTCCAGGCCAAAATTCAGGCAGGACATCGCGAAGCCGCGCACCGACTCCTCGGTATTGAAGATCCCCAGTGCAGCGCCCGGTCCCTTGAATTCATGGATGATTTCCCGCTGCAGTGGGATGTTTCCACTGGGGACGAAGCGCAGCTCGACGGATCCGTTGCCGGGAACGGTCATGTCGCGACCGCCGTACATACCGCCATAGGCGTGTCGGGCAACGACAATCGGTTTGCGCCAGCCGGGTATCAGTCTCGGGATATTGTTAAATACTATCGGCTGCCTGAACAGCGTCCCGCCAATCTGGTTGCGCGTACCACTATTGGGCGATTTCCAGGCTTTCTTGAGGCCAAATTCCTCAACCCGCTGTTGATCCGGGTTTATGGCCGCACACTTGGCACCCACCCGGTATTTCTTGACGGCCTCGGCCGCATCGGTAAGTATCTGGTTGTCGGTTCTGTCCCGGTTCTGTATATGGTAGTCAAAATAGATAAGCTCAACATCCACAAAGGGCAGGATCAGTATCTCTTTGATCCAGCCCCACATGACGCGCGCCATTTCGTCGCCGTCTATCTCGACGATTGGATTGCGAATCTTTATTTTCTTCAACTGGTCCTCCAGAAAAATTTACCGTCAGCCTCTCTGATAGCTCAACTTCAGGATAGTGAGTCGATAATCGCGTCGGTCATCTGGGAGGTTGAAGCCGCACCGCCGAGATCGTAGGTAATGGTTTGCCCTTGGGCAATAACGTTATCGACCGCCTTCTTGATCTTATCGGCTGCTTCGTTCTCGCCAAGATGTCGAAGCATGAACGCAGCCGAGAGAATCATCGCGGTGGGATTCACCTTGTCCTGTCCGGCATACTTCGGCGCACTCCCGTGAGCTGGCTCGAATACACTGATATCACTTCCAAAATTCGCTCCTGGGCAGAGGCCGACACTGCCTACCAGTCCTCCAGCGAGATC
>JARFQM010000237.1 GCA_029287755.1 Desulfofustis sp.
GGGATAGGGCACGCAAATCGTGCAGGCCTGCGCTGCTGAAACCATGTAAAGCGCGGCGATGACCAAACAGCCGAGAATTACAGCGAGGCAGAAGAGCCTGCGCACGGAGAACATTGACTCTTGTGGGGCCGGCCGGCCGAAGATTCCCTGCACGGCGGACAGGCTAAAAAATCGGCAGCTTGGTGTCCAGTGATCCGTCGGTCAGATCGGCGTCCTGGACCTCACGCTGAATGGCCAGATAGTGGGAGATGACTCCCTCCTCACCGTGGATGGGCACTATTTTCCACTCCATGATGAATTCCGAGCCGTCCTTGCGATAGTTGAAGGTTTTGCCGTGGAATACTTCGCCTTCGTCCAACTTCTCCTTCAATTCCGACAAGACCTTCTGATCGGACTTGTCGCCCTGAAGAATGGCCGGCGATTGACCGATTAGCTCGTCAAATGTGTAGCCCGTCATTTCAGAAAATGACGGGTTGACATAGACGATGGGATAGCCTGGTTCGGCTAAAGTGATCATGACGCCCTGGAACGACGACTCCAGGGCAAAATGCAGCATATTCTGCATGATGGTCTGAAAATTCTGGTCATAATTGAATATATTCTCCAAATTCAAGGTAGGGGACATGGTGTTTCTCCGTTTTTCTCATTGGGGTGAAAGGCTTGGCCGGATTTTTTTTTTCAACCGCGCTCAGGCGGTGTCGATGAGCTTGCCGGTTGAATAACAGGTACTACCCTGACAGCCTTTCATAATAAACAAAATTATGCATGATTGAAAAAGGTGAAAGATAAAAATTTCCGGGTCTTTTCAGCCAATATCGAGCAGGTGAACCGGAAAACTGCCTTTTTCTCTGTCCCTGCAATAGAGCCGTAAAACTTCATGGATCGAGCGAAAAGCTATTTCCTGCCAGGGTATCTCATCTGGCCTGAACAGTCTCACCTCCAGGCTTTCGCTGCCGGGAGCAGCGGCGCGTTCGGCCAGGGCGCACCTGAACATGATGTATACCTGGTTGATTCGCACGATATTGGTGATGGCGTACGGCACCAGATCGGCGATCCGGTAACCGGCTTCCTCAAGAGTCTCCCGGGCGGCACCCTGCTGCAGGGTCTCGCCATTTTCGAGGTAGCCAGCCGGCAGGGTCCATTTGTCCATGGCCGGTTCGATGGCCCGGCGGCAGAGAAGAATCCGGTCGCCTGTCTCGGGGATGGTGCCTACCACCATAATGGGGTTCTGGTAATGAATGGTTGCGCATGAGCTGCAAACGAATCGCAGTCTGTCGTCCGCTTCAGGTATCTTGCTGGTGACCGGCGCACCGCATTGGGGACAAAAATTCATGGTCGTGGCCTCGATCTGTTTTTGAGTTTGTACCACATATCCATCTACTCCAGCGACACCTTTTGTCAGCAGCGCTGTTGACTGGGTGTGGGCGGGGCGCTGTACTGTATATTTTGCCCTGAAAATTGCCATCTCGTGTTTTTCTATTGCTATTTTTTGAGAATGGCTTATGGTTGCTCCCGGTGACGAATAATCTCACCCAACAGATCACGCATAGCGTCTCGCGCCACCTGTCTTGTAGCACCCCCTTCATTTCAGTTGCCCACATTGATTCTTGCTGATCATAGCTGAGAGGAAGCAGGATGAAACTCTATATTGGCAATCTACCATTCGATGTGACCGAAACAGAATTGCTCGGTCTCTTCAATGAGTTCGGTGAAGTTATCCATGCCAACCTGGTGAAAGATCGCTACACTGGTAACCCCAGAGGGTTTGCCTTCGTTGAAATGGACTCGCGCTCCAGCGGTCAACAGGCCATGGAGTCGCTGAACAAAACGGTCTACAAAAGCAGGCCGCTGGTCTGCAACGAGGCCAAGCCGCAGAAGAAAGGGGGACGCAGACGCTAGGCTGCTGAACGTAGCAATAGCGACTACCCATGCTGGCCTGCCAGAGGGGGCGCACGTAATCTTCCAGGCAAAGGCGCTGGAATAAGAGGATCGCCGCAGGGCGGTTCTAGATTAAATAGTCCTTAAGGACTGATAGCAAAGGAGTAGTAAAAATGTCAGAAGGAACAGTAAAATGGTTTAACGATGCAAAGGGTTATGGTTTCATCGCCCAGGAAAACGGCAGTGATCTCTTTGTTCATCATAGCGGAATCAAGGCCGAGGGGTTCAAAACCCTGGAAGAAGGCGCCAAGGTTGTCTTTGAGGTTGTCGAGGGTCCCAAAGGCCCGTCGGCGACCAACGTCGTTCAGCTCTAGGATTCCCTTCGTTGTTCGGGGGGGCGGTGCCTTAGGCCTTGCCCCCTCTCCTCCCACCTCAGGTTTAAGCTCCAACAGGCTGTACTGTCAGGCGGCCACCCACGTCTCCACCGGCGCAGCACTCGCTTATTTCCGCCAGAAGGCCGGAAAGAAGACCACCAGCGCCGAAAACATCTCCAGCCTGCCCACCAGCATGTTCCAGGACAGGAACCATTTCCCGAAGCTCGAAATAAAGGCATAGTTCTCGGACGGTCCCACACTTCCGAAACCCGGCCCGATATTCATCAAGGCGGCGATTACCGCGCTCATGGCGCTCAGGTAGTCGAGTTCGTCGGAAACCGTCATGATGCAGCCGCCGACCAGCACCATCAGGATATTGACGATAAAGTAGCAGACCGCCAGGTCGATCACACTCTGTTCCACCGGTCTGCCGTTTAAGCGCACCGAGACGATCGACATCGGCTGGATATATATCCTCTTGATGGAGCCGTAGAGGTATTTCCAGATGACGGCATAATGCACGATCTTGATACCGCTGGTGGTGGAGCCGGCGCAGGCGCCGATGAAGCAGACCGCAAACAGAAACATCTGCGCGGCCTGGGGCCAGAGTTCGTAGTCGGCCGTGGTAAAGCCGGTGGTCGTCAACAATGAGGCGACCTGGAAGGTGCCGTAGCGAAGCGACTCGACAAAGGAGGGGTAGGTGCCGCGGAGCCAGAGATCCAGAGAAACGGCCAGGCAGAAAATTGAAAAAATGGCGGCGTACCAGCGCAGCTCGGTGTTTTTTTTCACTTCACTGAAATTACCGCGCACCATCTGGAAAAAGAGCACGAAGGTCATCCCGCCCAGAAACATGAAGCAGATGGTTACCCAGTCGATATAAGCGCTGTCATAGTGGCCGATACTGGCGTTTTTGGGTGAGTAGCCGGAGGTCGAGACCGTGCCGAAGGCGGTGCACAGGGCATCGAACAGGTCCATGTCCCCGAGCACCAGAAGCAGGGTCTGCAGCAGATTCAGGCCCAGGTAGATGATCCACAGCCAGACCATGGCGTCTCGGTTGCGGGCGATGAATTTGTCGCGGGTGATGATCTGCCCCGGACTCGATTCGGCCCGGAAGAGCCGCACCCCTCCGACACCGTGGGGCAGAAAGATGATGGTCAGGGTCAAAAATCCCATGCCCCCGAGCAGGTGCGTCTGGCTGCGCCAGAAAAGCAGGCCGTGCGGCAAGGCTTCAATGTCGGTGAGGATGGTTGCGCCGGTGGTCGTGTACCCCGACATCATCTCGAAAAAACCATCGGTAAAAGATGGGATGGAGCCGTGGATCATAAAGGGCAGGGCGGACAGGGCGGAGATGATAACCCAGCCGAAGGTGGCCATCAACAGCCCGTCTTTGAACGACAGTTCGTCAACGCGGCGGAAGAAGCGGCGCAGCACCAGACCAAGCAGTACGATAATCGCGCACGAGATTCCCAGGCTGAGCAGATCGTCTTCGCCATAGATCAGTGCGCAGGCGACCGGCAGCAGCATGGAGCCGCCGGTAACCAGCAGGAGGGTGCTGAGCACATTGCCGATGGCAGTGAGATTCAAAGGTGCTCGTTGAGGTTGAGTTTAGCCACGATCTCTCCAGGCAAAATCTTAATCGGTG
>JARFQM010000422.1 GCA_029287755.1 Desulfofustis sp.
GCTTACAAAGGTGGCGCCGACACCAAAGGTTGTAACATCTTCGTCAGTACCGCGATACATCCCACCCGGTATTGTGGCAATGCGGTAATAAGGATTATCGGCGACCAGCTTCTCTACCTCCGGTCCGGTGACGTTGACCAAAACGGAATCGCATGATGTGGTCGCTTCTTTGATCGAGCCGCTAGGATGCCCAACAGTAAAAACAAACGCATCGATTTTGTTATCGCACAGTGCATTTGACTGCTCGGCGGACTTCAGTTCTGAGGCTAATTTGAAATCGCTCATCTGCCACCCAAGTGCACCCATCAACACTTCCATGGTACCGCGCTGACCTGAACCGGGATTACCCACATTGACACGTTTACCCTTGAGGTCTGCAAAATTTTTAATACCTGAGTCGGCCCGGGCGACCACGGTAAAAGGCTCGGGATGTACCGAGAACACAGCCCGCAGGTCCTTGTTTGGCCCCTTGTCCTGAAACCTGCTGCTACCGTTGTAGGCATGATACTGCCAATCGGACTGAGCGACACCCATATCCAGCTCGCCGGAAGCGATCGCATTGAGGTTGTAGACCGAGCCGCCGGTACTCTCGACCGAGGCCCTGATGCCATGCTCTTTCTTGCCCTTGTTAACCAGACGGGCAATAGCGCCGCCGGTCGGATAGTAGACACCGGTTACACCGCCGGTTCCGATGGTCACGAAGGTGGTGTCACTGACTGCCGCAGAACTGAACACCATGACAAAACCCAGAGTCAGAGCCGCCAATAATGATGCTTTTCTTTTCATACTCATACTCCCTCCTGTTTGAGTTTAAAGACTATCTCTCAAATAAATCCTACCCAAGAGACACTGGCCGGTCACCGGCAACGGTAACCGAAAGAACCGTTTAAATTAAAAACAGTGGTCGAAAGAAGAGATGCCGCAGTGTGAACGGCATCGACTGCCTTCACCTGTTTCCAATGAGATCTCCACATCTCCATCGGAAAAGCATTAAGGTGTAAATATTAATCACAAAATTTACCCCATAAGTCAAGCCATTTCCCGCTAGAGACCAGCAACACGAGGAGACCGCTTAACGGATAAAACAATAATCATTTTGACACCTTCTGCAAAAATTTCTTAAACTTCCGTAAGGAGAAACCATTTGCTTGACAAAGGTACATCTTGGAGGTAATGAGAGCTTAATCTGACCAGTTCTCCATTCCTATTCTTCGTGGAAGGCAGCGGGATACGGAACTGGTTGCGAACCCTGGACCGGTAACCTGAATTTCGGCAGCCACTGGGTCTTCCTCGGATGAGCCGTTTCAGACGAACAGCCCCGTTCAAAGCGGGGACCCCGCGCAGGGAAGGTGCAAGACACGGATCGAACCGCCATTGCGGCATACGATCAGTGTCTTTTTTGTTTTTATGGTTCTGGCCAGGCAGGCTGTGACCAGATGAACGGGTAGAGGAAATAAGCACATGGTTCTGGAAGACGACGAGATTCTGTTTACTAACTTCACCTACAATCCTGACTACTACTACTTTCTCTATGTAGGCGAGCTGAAAACCTACAGCCTCAACTACTTCGTTCAGGAAGCCCTGGCTCACCGGATTCCCAAACGTCAAATTCGGTTCATCTCGATCATCCCCGATGTCTGCATTCAGTACAACTATGCCAACATCATCGTCATCAACCCCTTCGGCGGTGAGGAACTGATCTCCGACCACAGCTTTGTGCAAAACGGTCAGGAACCTCGCCATAGTTGGAGAATAGATACCGCCAAATTCATGAGTGCGGTGTCCAACTCCCGAGTCATTCGCGAATTGATAGACCGAATTCTCGAGCGCCAGAATCAGCTCTACATAAATCTTTATGAAAGTGTCCTGGAGATGACCCTCGACAAGATCGACCGGGTATCGATCCTCGGCCCTGACAAATATCTGGCCCGGCAGTTCAACAACAAGATTGCCCAGTACAAGGCGCTGGAAGGGATAGTGCCGTTGGCCGAGCATAAAATCTGTGAAAACTGGGAATGTTTGCTGAGGATCACCGCCGATCTCAGGGATCGATGGACGGACGGTATCTTTGTCAGCGGCGCCTATTCGGCGGCCGGCATCAATTCGGCCGTCACCTTCAACCAGAACCAGGTGGAGCAGAAATTCGGCAATACCAACGATGTCTACCTGATCTCCCGTTTCATTCCGCATCAGCTCGATCCCACCGTCCTGGCTGTGGTCGCCAACGAAGAAGATGTCTACATCGCCGGGGTGGCAGATCAGGTGATCGTCGACGGCAATCGCTTTATCGGCTCTAAATTCCCTTCAACCGTCAACGGCGAACAGCGCCTGAAACTTTATGACTACACCACCAAGGTCGGCAAGATGCTGGGCCGTAAGGGATATCGCGGCATTTTCGGCTGTGACTACCTGATCGACAACGACGGCAACGTCTACTTCCTGGAGATCAACGCCAGGAAACAGGGCACCACCCTGGAGTTCTGCTTCACCCTGGAACAGTCCCTGCCCGAAGGCTCACCCATGCTGCCGGAACTGGAATATTACGCAGTGACCGAGAACAGATTTCCGCCCCACGTCATGGAGATGGGTGACAATATAAGAAATATCCATTGGGGTACCTACAACTACAAAATAGAAAGCAAGAAACTGACCACCGGCTACATTCCTCAAAACCCCTACGAACGGGAAACCTTCAGAAAGGTCGCCAACGGCGAGCTGATCAAGGATTTCGTCATACTCGAGCACCCGGGCACCAATTTTCTGGTCATGCCGGGCAGTTTTCTGGCCCGTGTGGTTTCGGTGGCCAAAAACCGGGACGATGTCGACGAGGGGCTGTGTCAGGGCGTCGGCTTCATCAGACAAACGATAATTGAGGCTGAAAGACAATGAGCGATAATGGCGACGCCGCCTCATCTGAGCTGGCGCTGGACGACTATACGAGAACACTGCTGGAAACGTTGCAGCCTGCCGGCGAACAGGTCGGCGACCCGGGGGAGGAAGCCCGTCTCAGGGCTGACCAACTGCTGGCCAGGGCCAGCGGGGCGGAACTGACCGAGCCGATTGTCGAACTCTTCACCTTTCTGCTGCATTGCCGGCGGCAGCATCACTTTGCCCCGGAGGCTTTCGGCATCCGTCCGGAAACGTTGGAGAGGCTTGCCCTGAAGCACCAGCAGATTGACGAACATATGGTCAGCATCGGCGGGCGGCTGACCCAGGCCCTGCCCATTGCCGCCGAGGCCAATGACCGGGTGGACGCCTATCTGCAGGAGAAGGACGAGGTGGCGCCAAGCGGCATTGAATTGTGGGATAGTATCCTGGAAAACCAGGCCAGGATAAAGCGCAGGCTGAATATGTCGGACGCTGAGTGGGACTCGTTTCCAGGTCAGATAAGACATGCCGTCGACTCCATCGAAACCCTGGCCGAGCTGATCGACCTGCCGCCCGAAGCCGCAAGCTCGGTTGCCAGGGTCACCAAAGAATACCGGATGCGTCTGACCCCCTACTATACCAGCCTGATCAGGCCCGGTATGGTCAACGATCCGGTCATGCTCCAGTCGATTCCCACCGGTGAAATGATCGATAACGCCGGCATAGAAATCCCGCCCGTGGCCGCCGACCATTCGCCGGCCCGGCTCATCGATCAGTTTTACCCCCGGGTGGTGACCATCAAGGCCACCAACATGTGCGCCATGTACTGCACCCACTGCCTGCGCATCGCCCACATCGGCCGCAAGGACAAGATCTACTCCCGGGAGGCCTATCGCGAGGCGCTCGATTATATAAGGGCCAACGAACGCATCAGGGACGTCCTGGTCACCGGCGGAGACGCCTTCGTGCTGCCCAACTCGATGCTCGACTGGCTGCTCGAGCAATTGGATGAAATCGACCACGTGAAAGTCAAACGGCTCGGCACCAGGGTCCCGGTAACGGCGCCCATGCGGGTCGATGACGAATTACTCGACATCATAGAAAAGAGCAACGACAGAAAACCGATCAGGGTGGTGACCCAGATCAATACCGCCCAGGAGATAACCCCGGTGTCGCGCGACACTTTCCGGCGTCTTTCCAAACGCAGTTTTACGGTGCTCAACCAGGCCGTACTGCTTAAAGGCATCAACGACACCCGGGTAAAGATGTGGAAACTCTGCGAAACGATCCAGGAAGCCTATGTCAGGACCTATTACATCTTCAACTGCAGCTATCGCAACCCGCAGTTCACTCATTTCCGCGTGCCGCTCGAGGTCGGCAGAGACATCGTCGAATCCATGTACGGCAACATCTCGGGTGATGCAATTCCGCGCTACATCGCCACCGCCGGCGGCAAGATCCCGCTGCACCGCTCCAACGTCGTGCGTGAGGAGGACACCAGCTATACCTTGAGGAAACCATGGAACGGCGAGGAAGTCAGTTACCCCGATGCCGACCCGGCACTCTACGGCAGCAAGGACTTCGCTTTCAGTAAATACTGATCCATAGAATGGGGACACACTACACATCGTGTCCCCGCCATCAAGCAGCATGTGCAATCGGCCTGCAGTGTCTCAAGGTAAGCATCATCGCTATGGGGACACGATGGGTAGTGTGTCCCCTAAAAATAGAAAAGCCCCCGGCAGTGACCGGGGGCTTTGAGCTTTTAATTTGAGTTCGATTATTTGGCGACTCTCACCCAGGATGCCTGGGGGCCTTTGTCCCCGAGCGACTCTCCGTAGATGACGCTGTCGCCCTCGACGAGGTCGTCTATCTCGGCATTTTTCAGCGCGTTCTCGTGGAAGTAGATCTCCCGGTCGTCATAGGTGGTGATGAATCCGTACGATTCATGAGGGGAGACCTTGTTGATCACGCCGACGCTGTCACCAGCGTTGGCAGGTTCCGCCTGCTTCTTGCTTTTCCTCTTCTTTCTGAGAATTTCCTTGAGCTGTAAGGTTAGAACATCGAATGCCTCGATAAGCAGGGGGCGCACAGGCTCCCCTTTTCTGGTTACTACCACTGTGTCGTTTGGCACCGAAGCCACAATCTTGACTTCGTAACCGCCCTCTTTATGGTGAGTCGTGGCTGCAATCGACACTCTGAGGTGGAGAACGAAACTGGCATAGTTTTTAAGCAGTTTCTCCTTTTCCTCTTCTATTTTCATCTGCCAGCCTTTCTTCAACTCAACATTGCGGGCTTCGACTTTCAGTTCCATATATTTCCTCCATCTGGTTTTCAGGCAGCATAACACTGCCAAAAACATACGCCCTACGGACGCGCCTCGACCGCTCCGCTTTCCTGAATCCTCCTGGTTTCAGTAAGAAAACGGATGTAAAACAATTGAATTGTGCTCTGCAGGGATTGGGTTTTGGAAAGAAATAACCGAGGTATCAACACTAGGACTCTCTGAGACTCTTAGACAAGTAACATCTCTACTTCCTATGTTCATAATATATTATCCGCCTGATCAGAATCAAGCTCACACTGGTAAAATTTCCCCCCGGCATCCCTTTTCCGGGACAAAGGTCTGAATTAATAATCTTTTATTTTCAGCCTTCGGGGAATGTGTTATGAATTGGTGATTATGAAAGCTGATCAGCATGATTTCAGCACTGGCACCACCACCGGCGTTCTGCTCCTGAACATGGGAGGTCCTGAAAAACCCCAGGATATCAGACCCTTCCTTTACAATATTTTCTCAGACAGAGAAATCATCAGACTGGGGCCGTCCTTTCTCCAGAAACCGCTGGCCTGGTTAATCGCCAGAAAACGGGCCCCGAAAAGCAGGGCGACCTACGGCCGGATCGGCGGCGGTTCACCGATTGCCAGGATTACCAGAGCCCAGCAACAGGCGTTGCAGAAGAAACTGAGCGAGACCGGAGATTTTATAGTCGCCACCGCCATGCGGTACTGGCACCCCACGACTCGCGAAGCCCTGAAAAGTCTGGCAGATAAACCGATCGACCGGCTCGTGGCCCTGAGCCTCTATCCCCACTACTCCTGCGCCACCAGTGGCTCATCGCTCAATGAATTGAAACGCTGCCTGCTGGACCGCCCATTGGGCGGAGAACTGATCGAAATCGGCTCGTGGCCCGAGCATCCCGGCTATGTGGCCTGTCTGGCGGCAAAAATCACCCAGGGGCTGCAGCGCTTCGACAGCGAATCGGTTGACCTCGTCTACAGCGCCCACAGTCTGCCGGTATCCTTTATCGAAGAAGGCGACCCCTATGTGGATCATTTACAGCGCACCATCGCGGCGGTGGAAAAGATCACCGGGGTGCAGGGCAGGATTTGTTATCAGAGCAGATCCGGCCCGGTCGAGTGGCTGTCGCCCTCGACCCCCGACACCATAAAATCACTCGGGGAGAAGGGCTGCACCAGCATATTGATGGTGCCGATCAGCTTCGTCTCCGACCACGTGGAGACCCTGGTGGAAATCAATATGGACTACAAAGAACTCGCCGCCGGGTACGGCATCAGACTGGAGACCACCGCCTCTTTCAACGACGACCCCGATTTCATCGAAGCCCTCAAGGATATCGTTCTGCAGGCCCTGCACAAAGAGTGATCAGGCGCTGGACTTATGCCGTTATACACAGGGGCGAGGCCGCGCCGCTCAGTCACCGTTCTGCCCCACCTGAAAACGCCTCATCCTGACGTTAAGCAGGATGCCGAAGGCCAGCAGGGTCGTCAGCAGTGAAGAACCGCCGTAGGAGACCAGCGGCAGAGGAATGCCGACCACCGGCAGGAAGCCGAGGATCATCAGCAGATTGATGACCGCCTGCCAGAAGATCAGCATGACGATGCCGAACGACAGCAGCATGCCGAACCGGTCCCTGGCAAAGGCGCTCGAGTAAAGCCCCCAGATCAGCATCAGAAAATAGATCGAGATAAAAAACAGACTGCCGAAGAACCCCCACTCCTCACTCCAGACCGCAAAGGCGAAATCGGTGTGACGTTCGGGGAGGAAGTGGAGATGGCCCTGAGTGCCTTCGAGATAGCCTTTGCCAAACCTGCCGCCGCTGCCCACCGCAATTTTCGACTGCATGATCTGATAGCCGCTGCCCATGGGATCCCCTTCCGGATTCAGAAAGGTCTGAATACGCTGTTTCTGGTACGGCTTCAGTAACTTTTCCCAGGCCAGGAAGACCATGGCAACGCCGGTGCTCCCTAAGATGGCGTAGACTGAAAAGCGCAGTTTTACGAAGACAGTCATCGACACGAAGATGAAACCGAGCATCAGGGCCGTTCCCAGGTC
The DNA here is from genome assembly GCA_029287755.1 of Desulfofustis sp. The sequence goes on from JARFQM010000422.1 coordinate 7,226, forward strand.
GGGCTGCAGGAGAATGAGGACGAAAGGCACCAGGGTGAGCCCGATCGGCACTACCAGTTGCCTGATGGTGTACCCGTCGGTCACCTCCTTGCGTGAATAGTAGCTGGCCAGGGTGATGACCAGCATCAGCTTGGCCAGCTCGGAGGGCTGCAGATTGAAAAAGCCGAGACTGATCCAGCGCTGGGCCCCCCCGGCAGTCTTGCCGATAATCAAAATCGCGGCAAGCAGACCGACCACGAAAATATAGAAAAAATAGTTCCAGAAATGCAGCTCCTGGTAGTCGACAGCCAGGATCACCAGGATGGCGCTAAAGCCAATCAGGTAGAAATAAAGCTGCTTGAGGTAGGGCGGCGTGCCCCACGGCTTGGGCGGATAGGAGGCGCTGTAGAGGTTGAACAGCGACATGGCGCAGACAAGCAGAAACATGATCAGCAGCCACCAGTCGAAATGGGCCAGCATTCTTCTGTCGAAGCGAATCATTGCTAAAGGCCCCAAGCTACGCGGTCAACAATGCTTTCCGGTTGTTTACGCCTTGCCATCCTTGTCTTCCTCGGCCTCTTTCCGGGCCTGCTCGAGCAGATACTTCTCAAAATATTTTTTCAGTACCACCCGGGCTATGGGCCCTGCTCCTGAACCGCCGTGCAGCCCGTGCTCCACCAGGACAGTCACGGCAATTTTGGGATTGTCGGCCGGCGCGTAGCAGGTGAACCAGGCGTGATCCCGGAATTTATAAGGTATATCCTGCTCTTTGAGGCCTTTGTACTGGGCCAGCCGCACCACCTGGGCGGTACCGGTCTTGCCGGCCACGGTCAACCCCTTGATGCGCACGTTGCGGGCCGTACCCCGCTTGCCATGAACCACCCCGAAGAGCCCGTCCTTGAGGATGGGCAGGTAGCCCTTCTCCCGGCTGGACAGTTCGCTGAGCAGTTTCGGGCTGAACTGCTCGACTATGTCGCCGTCAGTGGTCTTCACCATCTCCACGATCTGCGGCTGATAGATCTTGCCGCCGCTGGCGATGGCCGCGGTCATCAGGCAGATCTGCAGCGGCGTCATATTGTTGAAGCCCTGGCCTATGGCCACCGACAGGGTCTCACCCTCGTGCCATTTTTCTTTGAACCGCTTACGTTTCCAATCCTTGGTCGGGACAATGCCCGCCTTCTCGTGTTCCAGTTCGATACCCGATCTGGCGCCCAGACCCAGTTTCTTGGCATAGGCCGCCAGCCGGTCGACACCGAGCCGCTGGCCGACCTGGTAGAAAAACACATCGCACGATTCGGTGATTGCCCGCCTGATGTCCACCGTTCCGTGCCCACTGTGTTTCCAGCAGCGGTAGAGGCGCCGGCCGAAGTAGTAATGGCCGGGACAATAGAAAGTGGTATGCTCGGTGATCACCCCCTCTGACAGTCCCGCCAGGGCGGTGACGATCTTGTAAGTCGAGCCGGGTGGATAGACACCCTGCACCGCTTTGTTGAGCAGCGGATTGCGCGGGTTCTCCAGCAGCGCGTTCCAGTTCTTCATGGAAATACCGCCGATAAAGTCCTCCAGGTGAATGGTCGGAGCACTCACTGCCGCCAGGACCCGTCCGCTATCGACCTCCATGGCCACCACCGCCCCGGCCTTGTCACTGATGGCCAGATACTGCTCGGCCGCCCGTTGCAGCTCGACGTCAATCGTCAAGGTGATGTCCCGGCCCGGCAGCGGATCCACATGCTTGAGCTGCTGCTGTTCGAAGCCGCTGGCATTGACTTCGGTTGAACTGCTGCCCTTTTCACCGCGCAGATCCTTTTCCCGAATACGCTCCAGGCCCCGCTTGCCGATCAGGTCGCCGCCTTCGTAGACCCCGTTTTTATCGGCTTCAAGCTCCTGGGGATTGATTGAGCCGATATAGCCGATGATATTGGCTCCCAGGTCTCCGTAATGATACACTCTGACCGGCTGTACCTCGATCCTTATACCCGAGAATTTGTACTTGTTGTTCTCCAGGTAGGCAAGCGTCTGCCAATCGACATCCTCCTTGAGCGTGATAGGAAAATGCCTGGGCGTCCCGGAGCCTTTCCTTATTCGCTCCCAGAGCACCTCTATATCCTCATCGAGCACCACCGAGAGTCGTTTCAGGACATCCTGGATATCAAACGAATCCTCCCTGATCAGCGCAACATTGAAGGAAGGTCGGTTGGTGACTATTTCGCGGCCATACTTGTCGAAGATATGGCCGCGCGGGGGCGGCACGGTGCGGATCCGTACCCGGTTGTTTTCGGCCAGGCCGCGGTAGTGCTCACCAAGATTGATCTGCAGATACCAGAACCGGGAGATGATAATCATAAGAAAAAGCAGGATGACGCCCATGGCGACCATCGCCCTGCGCTTAAGCATGTTCAGCGCTTCTTCGTCATGCTCGGTGATCTCTTCGAGATCGTCTATGAACAGTTTTTTTTCCATCCTATGACCTGAAACGGTTTCCTCCCTTCTTCCTCGCCACCCGGGGCACCACCCGCCGATTGAGAAGATATTCGTAGAGGCTGTTGAACAGTAGGAAACAGGGGACGGTGGCGATCATCAGAATGATCGTCTCTCTCCCCGCCCGGTGCCACGACCAGGGCGAGACCAGATCGGCCGCCGCCATGCTCAGCGCCGCATAAAAACCAAACTGGACAAGAAAGTAGCTGATGCCTACCAGCGGTACCTGGTAGGCCGCCTCCTTGACCGGGCTGTTCTGGGTAAGCAGATTGAGGGTGAAAAAGACAATCAGGTACTTGACGACAAACATTCCCAGATAGATGCCGGTCACCACATCCATCATCCAGCCCAGCATGAAGGCCAGCAGACAGCCGAGCAGCCAGTCGAAGCGAAAGGCCGCGAAGGCAACCAGGATAAAGACGAAATCGGGGAAACCGAGCCAGGCCGGCAGGATCTGCAGAATGGTGGTCTGCATGACAATAAGGAAAATGCCGACAAGCAGAAAGGTGGTGATTTTCATCTTTGCTCATCCTCCCGACGAATCGATTTTGCCCTGGATCAGCGACTGCTGGAGAGAGAGATTGAGCTGTACGAACTCCAGCCGCTGGAAATCAACCGAGGGCTCCACCTCGATTTCCAGAAACATGCCTCGTTTTTTCCGGTGCACCGCAGACACGGTGCCGACCGGGATACCCGAGGCAAAGACCCCGCCGATGCCAGCCGTGACGATATGATCACCCTGATTGACCTCGGCGTTCTTGAGCACGTAGTGGAGCAGATAGCCGCCCTCGCCAACACCTTTGAGGATCCCCCGGACCCTGCTCTTCTGAACGAAGACATCGATGGCACTGCTCGGCGCGATGGCCAGCAGCACTTTGGAATAGTTGTTGGAGACATGGATCACCTGGCCAACGATCCCATTGGAGTTCAGGGCCACCATGCCCTCGACCACGCCGTCATTCTCGCCGCGATCAACGATGATGGTGTGAAACCAGAAGCTTGGATCCTTGCCGATGACCCGGGCGGTCAGCGGGGGAAAATCGGTCCCCTTGCGGAAATCGAGTTCCTGCTGCAGCCGCAGATAGGTGGTGTAGGCCTCACGGTAGGTGGCCAGATCCTCCTCGTATGATCTGAGCATCGCCTTGAGACGTATATTCTCTTCCCTGACCGAAAGCAGATCGACATAATCCTCCCAGAATGTGCGGGCGGCTGAAGTTGCTTTGGCCGAGATGGACTGCAGGGGGCCCAGGATTTCCAGGGTGATCTGGTGGGAGACACCGAACCGGCCGCCAAAGGTATAGGCCAGCAGGACAAGCCCTCCCAGCAACAGGGATACGGCAAGCAGCACGGAGCGGAGACGTAGAGCCCCGATACGTGTCTTTCTGTCCTTGGACTGTTTACTCACTATAAGAACGGCAGCTCTCCCGCTGCGGAGTAGAAGCGGCCTTAATCGATGGTAACTTCTTTAAGAATATCTAAATTATCAAGCGCCTGGCCTGAACCGAGCACCACGGAGGAAAGCGGGTCGTCGGCCACAATAATGGGCATTCCGGTCTCTTCTTTGAGACACTTGTCGAGATTTTTCAAGAGCGCGCCGCCGCCGGTCAGAACTATTCCCTGATCGACAATATCGGCTGCAAGCTCAGGGGGCGTCACTTCCAGCGCCACCCGAACCGCTTCTATAATGACGTCTACCTGCTCAGCAATAGCAGACTGAATTTCATCGGCTCCAACGGAAATCGTTTTCGGCACGCCGGAGACCAGATCCCGCCCTTTTATATCCATCATCTCATAGGGCTCTTCAGGAATCACGTTGCCGATGGTAGTCTTGATAAGTTCCGCAGTTCGCTCACCGATGGCCAGATTATGTTTACGTTTTATGTACTGGAGGATCGATTCATCCATTTTGTCTCCGGCAACCCTGACGGATTTGGCATAGACAATACCGGCCAGGGAGATGACGGCAACCTCTGTGGTGCCGCCGCCGATGTCGACAATCATGTTGGCGGTGGGTTCGGTGATCGGCAGGCCTGCGCCGATGGCCGCCGCCATCGGTTCCTCGATCAGGTAGACCTCCCGGGCGCCGGCCGACTCGGCCGATTCCTTCACGGCCCGCTTCTCCACCTGGGTGATGCCCGAAGGGACGGAAATTATAATTCTGGGATGCACCAGGGTGCGGCGGTTGTGCACTTTTTTGATAAAGTAGCGCAGCATGGCCTCGGTCACTTCGAAGTCGGCAATAACACCGTCCTTGATTGGCCTGATCGCATTGATATTACCCGGCGTCTTGCCAAGCATCTGTTTGGCTTCCTGACCGACCGCCAGCACCTTGCTCATTCTTACATCCTGCCTCACGGCCACGACCGAGGGTTCACGCAGAACAATTCCCTTTCCCTTAACATATAAAACGGTGTTTGCCGTGCCAAGATCGATGGCCAGATCATTGGAGAGCCAGCCGAATAAAAAATTGAATGGCGAATACATAAAATCTTCCTTATCAACAAACGGACATTATGTAAAATTGATTCAGATTTCCAAGCAGTTAGGTGTATGGCAGGAAGTCTGGAAAAATATAGTCTTACTAAAAAGGGGAAAGATACCAGAGCACCGCTTTGTTGGCAAGATTAATGGCAGGTGATGGAGTTCCATCACTCTTCAAGGTCCCCGGAAAAATCAGGTTTTCAGTTTAATATCAAGGTGAATGACAAGATGTGACCACAACCATATAATTGATATTCACCGAATATTTTTTTTATGCAGCAGGGAGAGTGGACAAAAGGCTATTTCCCCTGGGATCCTTGATTTTTATTGACACTCACAATAAAGGCTGGTAGAAAAATATGCTTTAGCCGCCTACTTCGTGGGGCTATAGCTCAGCTGGGAGAGCGCTTGAATGGCATTCAAGAGGTCGTCGGTTCGATCCCGTCTAGCTCCACCAATTATAATAGCCACTTAACACATCCTGTTGAGTGGCTTTGTTACTTTTTATCCTCGTTTGCCCCACCCCTGCCCCGCTTTTTTTATTGTTATTTATAACATTTTTAGGTAGCTCCACGACGAAGCTTTGTCTGGCGGTAACCAACCCGCGAATATCAGGCGCTCAACCGTCGTTTTAAAGACTCCGCCTCTGCTCTTGTCATGATACTAAAAAAAACACCTGCTGAAAAACAGGAAATGGGGTCGTTTATTCTAATTGACTCTGTCGGACATATCAGGAAAAGCCTTCAATTTGTCAATACTTCACGACATATGATCTGTCTCTTATACACATCTGACGCTGCCGACGAC
>JARFQM010000307.1 GCA_029287755.1 Desulfofustis sp.
CTCTTTGATGAGATTCAGAGCCAATTCACCGACCGCCAAGGCGGCTATACCAGGATCATAAAGACCGGCAACCGGCAGGGGGATGCCGCTCCCATGGCGATCATTGAACTGGTGGGGTACGAGGAAGATCTGGGCGAAGAAGACGAAAGCTGATTTTTTTTCCATATCGCACTGAAAAGCTGGCACTGAACCTGGTTCATGTCAGCTTTTTTGCATTTTGAGGTCATGACCGAATCAAAAAAATTTCCAGCAGGAATGCGGCCGCTGGGCGGCGGGGAATTCACCTTTAAATGTCACCCGGGCGTATCCTGTTTCACCGTCTGTTGCAAAAACGTTGAACTCGATCTCTATCCATACGATATCACCAGGTTGAGAAAACGGCTGGCAATCGATTCCGAAACGTTCATGCGCACTCACACGGAATTGAAGAAAGGGGCCAACCCCTACTTCCCGACCGTGATTCTCAAGCTTGATTCAACCGCTAAGATAAAGCAGTGTCCCTTTCTGAATGAACAGGGCTGTACCGTCTATGAGGACAGACCCACCGCCTGCCGAACGTATCCGCTCGAACGGGCCGTAGACAGAAGATGTGCAAGTGGTCGACCAGAGGATTTTTACTTCCTGACCAATCACGACTATTGTAAAGGTCATTTTGAACCGCAGCAGAATACGGTTAAGCAGTGGCTCAGAAGCCAGCACCTCGAACAGTTTAACCAGATGAATGACCGCTGGGCCGAAGTCGATACCCTGTTCGCTTCCAACCCCTGGAAAGGCGAAGGCAGCGGCGGCCCCACCCAGCAGATGGCCTTTATGGTCTGTTACAATATCGACGGTTTCAGAACATTTGCCGAGGCACAGCGTCTTGTCGACCACTACCAACTTAACCGGGAGCGCAAAGAGAGAATTGCAGGAGATGACGCGGAACTGCTGAAATTCGGTTTTGAGTGGCTCAAAGATATCCTGGGCGGGAGATCTTCACTGGTGAGGAGATAAGAAGCTCAAAGGTGGAGAAAGAGTAGCCGTCAAGTGCTTGCAGGAAGGCGGTTTTTATGTTAATAAAAAATATTTTGCGCCAATCATTTTGGGGCATATAGTGAAAGCCGGTAAATACACACATTCCCTGCCAATCTGGTGTCGGCCGAGAGCCGATCATCGGGGAATGGAGGAACAACCAGAAGGAGGTTTATCATGGCAAACGCAAGTGTAAAAGAGATGCTGCAAGCAGGGCTGCATTTCGGTCACCAGACCAGACGTTGGAACCCGAAGATGAAACCCTACATCTATGGGCCGCGAAACGGCATCTATATTATCAACCTGGATATTTCCAAACGCATGTTCGATAAAGCCTGCGATTTCATCACCCAGGAAATCTCCGGTGGAGGATCGCTGCTGTTCGTGGGTACCAAGCGCCAGGCCCAGGCAATCATCCGCGAGGAAGCCAAGCGCTGCAATATGTACTATGTTGACCATCGCTGGCTCGGCGGTATGATGACCAACTTTCAGACTATTAAAACCAGTGTCGATCGGCTCAAGTCGATCGAATCCATGCAGGCGGACGGCTCAATCAACAGGTTTCCCAAAAAGGAAATTCTGATGATGGAGAAGGAGCGCATAAAACTGGAGCGCAATGTGGGCGGCATCAAAGATATGCGGGTGCTCCCTACTGCTGTTTTCGTGGTCGACCCCAAGGCCGAGGCGATTGCCGTTAACGAAGCCAGAAAACTCGGTATCCCGATCATTGCAATTACTGATACTAACTGCGACCCGGATGGCATCGACTACCTGATACCGGGCAACGATGACGCCATCAAGGCGATCAAGCTTGTTAGCCACTACGTTGCCGAGGCGGTCCTCCAGGGACAGGCGATGCGTGATGGTGAGGAGGCGTCGGAAGAGGCGCTGGAAGCGGCAATGGCTGACACTGATCAGGACAGCGCCATGGAAGAAGCTGCTGAGACGAAAGAATCAGAGAACGCAGCCGAGTAGCCTCGCAGTCATTAGCCAGCGCACGGGCGATAGAATCAGAGGGGCAGTCGTCAGACAGCCCCTTTTCGTTGGCGGCAAAAACGCTTGATCCTGCTTTTAGTCGAGCTATGCCGTACCTGGTTGAAGTGAATCATCTATTAGATAAGAAGACCTGCACCTACTGGCGAAGTGGTGCAGTGCTGTACGGAGGATTATCATGAAAATTACCACCCAGATGGTAAAAGAACTGCGCGATAAGACCAGCGCCGGAATGATGGATTGCAAAAAGGCCCTCAATGAAACTGACGGGGATATGGAAAAAGCGGTTGACCTGCTCCGTAAAAAAGGGCTTGCCGTTGCCGCCAAACGTGCGGGCCGAGCCACATCAGAAGGCGTTGTCGAAACATACATTCACGCGGGCGGAAAGCTTGGCGTGATGATTGAACTTAACTGTGAAACCGACTTCGTTGCCAAAACCGAACAATTCCGTGAACTGGCGCGCGATCTGGCGATGCACATCGCCGCCTCCAATCCGGTGGCCATCGACCGTGAAAACGTGCCCGCCGATGTCCTGGCCCGGGAAAAGGACATCTATGTCCAGCAGGCGCTCGAATCCGGCAAGCCGGAGAACATCGTGGAGAAAATCGTCTCCGGGAAAATCGATAAATTTCTTGCTGAAATCTGTCTGCTCGAGCAGAAATATGTCAAGGATCCCGATCTCAGTGTTCAGGATCTGTTGACCGATTGCGTGGGTAAAATGGGCGAGAATATTTCCGTAAAACGTTTCGCCCGCTTTCAGATTGGCGTGGAGTAGACCGACCGCGGCTCCGGCCTGAGAGCGGAGCCGTTCAAAACAGAACGGGGGTGCTTCGATGCAGGTCAAATATCGGCGAATACTCTTGAAACTGAGCGGTGAGGCGCTGATGGGCGACAATTCGTTCGGGATCAGCACCACCGTAATCGATTTTGTCGCTGCGGAGATCAAAGCCATCGTCGCTCTTGGGGTTGAAACCGGCCTGGTTATCGGAGCCGGCAATATCTTCAGAGGCGTGGCCGGTGCCAGCAAGGGCATGGATCGTTCAACCGCTGACAACATGGGAATGCTGGCCACCGTGATGAACAGCCTGGCCTTGCAGGATGCACTGGAACGCTGCGGGGTCGACACCAGGGTACAGTCGGCAATTCCGATGCAGTCTGTCTGTGAACCATATATAAGGCGCAGAGCGACCAGGCATCTGGAAAAGGGGAGAACCGTTATCTTCGCCGCCGGCACCGGAAACCCCTATTTCACAACCGATTCGGCCGGCGTGCTCAGAGCGTTGGAGATCGACGCCGATCTGATCATCAAGGCTACCAAGGTTGATGGCGTTTACGATAAAGATCCGGTAAAATATTCGGATGCGGTGAAATATGACCGGCTCACCTACGATATGGTGCTCAAGCAGGGGCTTCGGGTGATGGATGCGGCAGGAATCGCCCTCGCCAAAGAAGAAAAAAAGCCTATCCTGGTGATGAATATGACCGTGCCCGGCAATGTCAGAAAAGCGGTGCTTGGCGAAAATGTGGGAACCTTGATCAGCTCGGAATAAAAGACCAATTTCAATTCAACGAAACGGGTGAGAAAATGAGCGATGTGATATTGGAAATGGCTGAAAAGATGGAAAAAAGCGTCGAGGCCTTCAAGAACGAACTGGCCAAGGTCCGCACCGGCCGGGCATCGCTGGCCCTGCTTGACGGCATCCAGGTGGAGGCCTACGGGAGTACCATGCCGCTCAACCAAGTAGCTACCCTGACCATTCCCGAGAGTCGAACCATCGCCATTCAGCCTTGGGATCCCCAGGTGCTGGCTGCCATAGAGAAGGCAATTCTGAAATCAGATATCGGTCTGACGCCCGCCAGTGACGGAAAAATCATCCGCCTGAACATACCCCAGTTGACCGAGGAGCGGCGCAAGGAACTGGTCAAGCAGGTCAAGAAGATTGCCGAAGAGTTTCGGGTGGCGATCAGAAATATCCGTCGAGAGGCCATCGATCAGCTGAAAAAGCAGAAAAAAGACAAGGAAATCTCCGAGGACGACCTGTTCAAACTCCAAGATGACGCTCAATCCGAAACCGATGATTACATCGCCCAGATAGACGAAATAAGCGGGTCGAAGGAAAAAGAGGTAATGGACGTTTGAGAGGTGCACGATTGCCGTTTCGCCGTCCTGATACCCATTCATGAGTGACGCAGCCCCCCTCGAGCCGGATCGTCTACCCCGCCATATCGCTATCGTTATGGACGGCAACGGCCGCTGGGCCAAGAGTCGCAGAAAACCGAGAATCTACGGTCATAAAGTGGGTGCCGACTCGGTACGGGAGATCGTCGAGATGTCCCGCGAGATTGGTATCGGCCACCTGACCCTCTACGCCTTCTCCTCGGAAAACTGGAATCGTCCCGAGCAGGAGGTTTCAGGTCTGATGAATATTCTCAAATCCTATCTGATCTCGGAATTGAGCAGAATGGAGAAAAACGAGATCCGCCTCAACTGCCTTGGTGAGACCTCCAGGCTGCCCGATGGCGTACGCCGGACCCTGGAGGATACAATCAACCGCACTGCCGGAAACGACAAAATGGTGCTCAATCTGGCCCTCAGCTACGGAGCCCGCGACGAAATCTGCCTGGCCGTAAAGAAATTAGCTCGACGTTGCCTCGAAGAGAAATTGAAACCTGAGCAGATCGACCACCGGATTTTCTCCGAGCAGCTCTATACAGCGGGGCAGCCCGATCCCGATCTGCTGATTAGAACCGGGGGAGAGCAGCGTCTTTCAAATTTTCTTCTCTGGCAGGCCTCCTATGCGGAAATCTATTTTACCGAAACCATGTGGCCGGATTTCAGGAGACAGGCCTACCTCGAGGCCTTGCTCGACTACCAGAAAAGGGAGCGCAGGTTCGGAAAAACCGGGGAGCAGGTTACGGGTAGGAAGTCATGAGCCGTATCGTACCCGGCATACTGCTGGCGCTGGGCTGGTTGCTCCTGCTGGCGCTGGGGTCCTTTCAGCTCTTCTGGGTGAGCATGGTGGCCATCGGTTACCTCGGCAGCCGCGAGTACTGCAGAATGGCGTTTGCTGATTATCTGTATGAATCGGACCGCGTCCTGCTGCCGCTTATCCTCATTTTACCCATACTCGGCGCCCTCTTCTGCCGACAATTCGAGGCTGTCGCCCCGGCCGGTCTGCTGCTCGGCTTTATTGGCCTGGCTCTGTACGTGTTCAGACACTACCAGCGCTTCGAGGCGCCGCTGACCGTCTTGACGAGAGGTGCCCTGGGTCTGCTTTGCGTCGGTTTTTTCGCCTCACATCTGGTTCTTCTCAGGGGATGTGAAGACGGGGCCTCCTGGTTGATTATCCTTACCGCGATTACCGCCGGATCCGATACCGGCGCCTATTTTGTCGGTTCCCGCCTGGGCAGGCGCAAACTATGTCCCAACATCAGTCCCAACAAAACCGTTGAGGGTGGTATCGGTGGAATGATTGGAGGAGTGGTGGCGGGGCTGGCGTTCTCTCTGATCTTCCCGGTGGCCGCACCCATCTGGTTTGTTGCTGGGCTGGCCATTGTTCTGGCGCTGGCCGGGATGGTTGGGGACCTGGTGGAATCGGTCATAAAACGCGGCTATCAGGTCAAGGACTCGGGAACCCTGCTCGGCGGTCACGGTGGTGTGCTCGACCGCATAGACTCCCTGCTGCTGGCTGGTCCCGTTCTCTACTACATGCTCATCTATTCAGGTTTTTGATGAAGAATCTCTCCCTGCTCGGCTCTACCGGCTCCATCGGCATCAACGTTCTCAACATTGTTCGTCAGTTTCCCGATCGGTTTCAGATACTTGGACTGGCCGCCGGACGCAACGTCAAACTTCTCAGCGATCAGGTTCTCGAATTTAAGCCGAAACTGATTTCGGTGCTCAACGAAGACTACGCTGAACAGCTTGCAGCCCTGCTGCCCTCTGAGTTTGCGGAGAAGATCGTCTGGGGGACCGAGGGAAATGTGGAGGTGGCTGCCCTCAGTGAGGTCGGCATGACCATCTGCGCGGTGGTGGGTGCTGCCGGCCTGCTGCCCACCATCGGCGCCATCGAGGCGGGAAAAGACATTGGTCTGGCAAACAAAGAGACGCTGGTCGTTGCCGGCAGGCTGGTGATGCAGAAAGTGCGCGACAACCGGGTCCGACTGCTGCCCATCGATTCAGAGCATAGCGCCATTTTTCAGGCGCTCGAAGCCGGCCGGCGCGAGGACGTCTCCCAGCTTATTCTCACCGCTTCAGGTGGACCCTTTCTGCATACCCCGCTCGAGGATCTGCGCGGAGTTACCTGCGATGAGGCGCTCAATCACCCGAACTGGTCCATGGGAAAAAAAATAAGCATTGATTCGGCCACCATGATGAATAAGGGGCTGGAGGTCATCGAGGCCCATTGGCTTTTCGGTATGCAGCCGCAATCGATCAGCGTGGTGGTGCATCCCCAGTC
>JARFQM010000326.1 GCA_029287755.1 Desulfofustis sp.
GTTGAACAGTTGAGCGTCGAAAAAGACAAAGTTGTTTCCGAGGCTTCCTTTGTCGACGACCTGGGTGCAGATTCTCTCGATCTGGTCGAATTGATTATGGCCATGGAGGAGAAATTCGATATTGAGATTCCCGACGAAGACGCTGAGAAAATCGTAACCGTCCAGGACGCCGTCGACTACGTTGATAAAATCAAATAAGCGTACCGGACCGCGATCGTGAATTCGATTTGATTCCAAGGAAACAGTAATGTCTAGCCGAAGAGTAGTAATAACCGGGACCGGACTGGTGACTCCTCTGGGCACCGGAGTTGCCAAGACCTGGAGAAACATCTGTGAGGGTGCCAGCGGGGTGGACCGTATCACTCGCTATGATGCAACAGATGATCCTGTCCAGATAGCTGCTGAAGTAAAGGACTTTCAGGCTGAAGATCACTTCGACAAGAAAGCGGCGAAACAGCTCAAACTTTTTGTCCAGTATGCCCTGGTTGCCACACGCATGGCTCTTGCAGAGAGCGGGCTTGAAATAACCGCTGAGAATTGCGGCCGGGTCGGGGTTATCACCGGCTGCGGGATGGGAGGATTGCCGACCATAACCGAGCAGCACGAAATCTTTCTAAAGAAAGGTTATAAGCGCATTTCACCGTTTTTTATCCCCTCCGCCATCCCCAATATGCCTTCGGGGCATATTTCCATGGATATTGGTACCAAAGGTCCCAACCTGACCATGACCACCGCCTGCACCGCCGGTACCCACGCCGTGGGTGAAGCTTACCGACATATCAAGTATGGCATGATTGATGTGATGATCAGCGGCGGAACCGAAGGCGTGATTTGCCCTCTTGGACTTGGCGGATTTGCCGCCATGAAGGCTCTTTCCAAAAGAAACGATAGCCCTGCCGAAGCATCCCGGCCGTTCGACAAGGATAGGGACGGGTTCGTCATGTCGGAAGGAGCGGGCATCATGATTCTTGAAGAGTACGAACATGCCAGAGCAAGGGGAGCCCAGATTATTGCCGAGGTCGTGGGCTACGGCCTCAGCAGCGATGCCTACCATATCGCCGCGCCGCCGGAGGATGGGGAAGGGGCCATACGCGCCATGCAGTTTGCCCTGGAAGACGCCCGCCTCAACCCGGAAGATATAGATTATATTAACGCCCATGGAACATCCACACCGCTGAATGACCGCTGCGAAACCGGGGCCATCAAATCCGTGTTCGGGGAGCACGCCTACAAGCTGGCAATAAGTTCTACCAAATCTATGGTTGGCCATATGCTGGGCGCTGCCGGCGGCATCGAGGCGGTGTTTCTGGCGTTGAGTATAAAGGACCAGATCGCCCCGCCAACTATCAACCTGGACGAGCCGAGCCCCGAATGCGATCTTGATTACGTGGCCAATCAGGCCAGAGAATTGCCCATTACTTACGGGCTTTCAAATTCTTTTGGTTTCGGCGGCACCAATGGGGTGCTGATACTCAAGCGCTTCGGTGAGTAAGGGACACTGGCCACTATGAAGATAGCAATTGGCTCTGATCATGGCGGCTTTGAACTCAAGCAGCTGCTGGTGAAAAAGCTTGCCGGTCTGGGGCATGAGGTCAACGATCTGGGTTGTGGTTCAGCCGCGGCCGTCGACTATCCTGACTTTGCCGAGCAGGTGTGCGCTCAGGTGCTCGATGCCACGGTCGAATGCGGCATTCTGGTATGCGGCACCGGGCTGGGCATGTCGATGGCGGCAAACAAGTATAGAGGCATACGCGCAGCCGTGTGCCACAACGAATATACCGCCCGGATGAGCCGGGCGCACAATAATGCCAACGTACTCTGCCTGGGAGACCGGGTATTGGGCAAGGGGTTGGCAGAGGGCATCGTCGAAGTCTGGCTCACCACCTCGTTTATGGGAGGGCGCCACCAGCAGCGAATAGACAAGTTCAGCGGGTGAGTTCTGCTTTTACATAACGTTTCCGCAACCGGTATTGCCAAAGCGATACCGGTTTTTTTCTGCCCAAGCCGCTTACCCCTGGCGCCGACATCGATAGGTTGCTATGCTTGGATCAGTGGATTCTATTTCCTGGAGGAGCTTATGAAATGCCCCTATTGCGGTCATCTTGACAACAAGGTGATTGACAGCCGCCTCAATAAAGACTGCACTATCACCAGACGCCGCAGGTCGTGTTTGGCGTGTGATCAGCGATTCACCACTTACGAAAGGCTCGAAGTAATGATGCCGGTACTGGTCAAGAAGGACGGTCGCCGCGAGCCCTGGGACCGCCAGAAGATGATCGTCGGCCTCGAAAAGGCCTGCGAGAAACGTCCCATCAGCCGGGATTCCATTGATCAGTTTGTCGACGAGATAGAGCACAAGCTGCAGGATCTCGGTTCCAAGGAAGTTGCCTCTTCGGTTATCGGGGAATGGGTAATGGAAGACCTCTCCCGTCTCGATGAGGTGGCCTATGTGCGCTTTGCTTCGGTATATCGTCAGTTCAAAGATGTCAACGAGTTCATGGATGAACTCAAGGTCCTGCTCGAGTCAAGAGAAGAGCATTAGCGGGTGCCAACAAGTGGCTGGGAAATTTTCTGACACCGACATCAAGTTCATGCGCCTTGCCCTTCGGGAAGCTCGCAGGGGGATTGGACGTACCTCACCCAATCCTTGCGTAGGGGCGGTGATTGTCAAAGATGGCAATATCATCGCCCGGGGGTATCACAAAAAAGCCGGCGCTCCTCATGCTGAGGTAGAGGCACTGAAGAAGGCAGGTGAAAGGGCCCGAGGTGCGACCATGTATGTCACACTGGAGCCCTGCAACCATTACGGCAGAACTCCGCCATGCAGTCGCGCTGTGGTTGCCAGCGGCATAAAGAGTGTCTGCATTGGCATGTTCGATCCCAATCCGCTGGTAAGCGGCAGCGGGGCCGAATTTCTGCACAGCCAGGGTATTGAAGTCCGGCACGGACTGCTGGAGGATCAGTGCCGAACCTTGAACCGGTCGTTTCTGACCTATATAACCAAGGGACGGCCCTGGGTGGTGCTCAAAGCAGGCTTGACGCTGGACGGCCGGATAACCTTTAGAAAAGACAGAGCCGATGTGATCACCGGCCCAGAATCGCTGAAATGGGTTCATCGACTCAGGGATCGATGCGATGGGATACTGGTGGGCAACAATACCATCGCCATCGACGATCCGTCCCTGACTACCAGGATAGCGGGGCGTCGGGGACAGAATCCGATCAGAGTTGTGCTGGATACCAACCTCAAAATCTCGCCTCAGGCAAAAGTAGTACGACACAACGATGACCGCCGAACCTGGATCCTCTGCTCGCCCTCGGCTCCCTCAGGAAAAATTCGCACTTTACAGGAGAAGGGAGTAGAGGTGATTCCAACTCCGATTGAGAAATCGGGCCGGTTGGATTTAGCCGAGGTTTTGAAACTGCTTGCTTCCAGACAGATCACCTCAGTGCTCGTGGAGGGGGGCGCGACGGTGCACGGGGCTTTTCTAAACGCCCAACTGGTTGATCACCTGCAGTTTTTTTATGCGCCGCTGATCGCCGGTGACAGCGGTACCAGTGTAATCCAAGGATTTCAGGTCGACAGCGGGCCGGAGCAGGCCGTCAGGCTGTACAACATCACCCATCGTCGGCTCGATGAGGACCTGATGATCGCGGGCGATGTTGACTTTCCAGCACACCGTGAGTGAGCAGCTGATCAGTCTAGATTGATCCTTTAATCTTATCCCAGGCTTTTGAAAAGGAGTCGAAGTCGCTAAATTCCACTTCCAGGGTTACCTTGTCGCTTTCGAAAGCGGGAGTGGGAAGCACCCTGCAGTTCTTTGGTAGATTTTTTTCAGCCACCTTTTTGGAAAATTGTTCTTTGGCCCGGCTGGAGTCCGGGTGGCTGCGCTGATGCAGCTGCTGCATGAGACGGTGTGTGTGCTGCGGCACATTGTCTACAACACCTCTGCAGAATTCTGGAAAGTGCTCAGTCATAAAGCGTTCAATGGTACATCCCTGGCCGGCAGTCAGTATCCGGGCGAGTTCAAGAAATTGGCGCTGTTTATTATTATTGAGAGATAGTCTGGTAAACAGCTCAAAGACAAATAGTCTTTCAGCCTGGGAGAGCTTAACAAGAAAGAATCCTGTTTGGGCGGATATCTTATCCTGGTGTATCGATAATCGTATGGGTTCTTCCAGTTCTAAAAGAGTAACTAATCGTTGCCGCTGAAGCGTGCTGGTGGTCGCGGTTGCTCTATTGAGAAGCTGAGCGTCGGGCCGCTGACACCTCTGCTGACAGAGGGCTATAAAGCGGGCGGCTTCGATTGGTGACAAGGGGCCGCTTTGCAGCTGGTCCTCAGCTACCAGTTGCAGCACATCATCTGCGTCTGCGTTCTCATCAACCAGCAAGCAGGCAATGGTCGGTCTAGGTTGTGACAGTTTGAGCGCATTGAGCCGTCTGGCTCCGCAAATCAGTACATACCCGTCCTGATTAGGCCTGACGATTGGGGGCCGCATCAGCCCTATATGGGTGATGGTGTCGGTGAGGCGCCTATCCGGCTTTGTGGTAATATCCTGGTGCAGACTCCAGGATATGTGTGGGTATATCGAGTGGATAGAGACATATAAAGGGGTCAGCAG
>JARFQM010000354.1 GCA_029287755.1 Desulfofustis sp.
CGGCAACATCGCTGATATCAAGGGAGCGCTCCAGCCGCAATTTTCTGAGCAGCATGCCCAAAGATTCGTTGTCCGGTGTGCTCATTTCCATGATTATTTTCTGGTCAGATTTTTCCTGACGAAGCGGGTTCAATCCTTCCCATCGGGAGGCCTTGCCTGCCGCGGGGGCTCAGATGCTCCGCCGGCTCTTTGCCCACCTCGGGCCTGGGCCTGCGGCTTACACCTATGTTGCTATGTTATAACAGGCCATTGCCGGGCAAGGCGAGTCGAATTGGCCGGTTACAGGGAGGTGCGAATGTAGGCCTCGCTCCTGATTTCCTCAATCCACTCTTCAAATTCTTTTCTCAGCTCCTGGTTGTAAAGCGTCTCCCTTATTTCTTCCTTGACCTGAGCGTAAGGAGCCAGGGTTACGATACCGCCCTCTTTGCTGGAAAGCAGCTTGAAAAATTGAAAACCGACGGGTGTCTCAATTATTGCGCTCACCTCGCCGGGATTCAAAGAGGTGACCGCACTCCGCATATAGCTTGCCATTTCGCTCTCTTCGAACACCCCGATGTCACCACCTTCGGTGGCGGAAGGCAGATCCGAGAATTTTCGAGCCAACTCCTTGAAATCGCTGCCGCTGCGGGCCAGTTTATGGACCCGTTCGGCTCGCTGCCGGGCAGACAGTTTGCGTTGTTCGATGACCCCGGGAGCGAGATCATCTCCTTCGGTTTCCCCCCAGTCGATGCCGATCTGAAGCAGGTAATAGCCGCCTTCGGGAATATGCTTCGTATAGCTGGTATCGTAATAGTCCAGGATGGCTTCCTCGGTGATTACAATCTTGGAGCGGACATCTCGGTTGAGCAGTTTGTTCTGATATATCTGAGTGGCGACATTGCTGCGGTAGGAGGCTTCGTCGACGCCGCTTTCCTCAAGCTGGTCGAGCAGCTGTTCTTTAGTGATCTTGCTCGCCTGCAGCATCTGCTCGATCATGAGATCGATCTCCTCGTTGGTCACCATGATCCCCTGTTTGGCGGCCTCCTGCTCGATGAGCTTTTGATCGATCATACTTCTGAGAATATCTTTTCGTACCTGCTCGATGGCACTGAGACGATCCTGGGCCGGCACCTCCAGAGCAATCTTTCTAAACAGACCTTTGCCCTCTTCCTCTATCTCGGAAAGGGTGATCACCTCGTTGTTGACCTCGGCCACCACCCGGTCAACTACTTCACCGCTGGCAGGGCTGGCAAAAATAAGCAGACACCAGAGAAAGCCTGAAATGAGCAAAGGGAAGATTTTTTGATGATCACGCATGTTTTTGTAGAAATGATAATTATAATTGCTGTCGCGTTCGCGGGGCCTGGCACGAACCTATTGGCTTTGTGGGTAAAGCCCGGTTTCTTGCTTTCCGCATAAAGTGAACAAATAGTAAAGTAACGCCGCACTATAATACAGCAGGGGCAACAATTCTACCACAACGTTTAAGGATTCTGCTCTACAATGATGTGGCATAAAACGGGCATCGGCGCTATCATTGACGCTGAAGCAAGAATCTTTACTGAGGAATGTATTATGGTTCGACAGATCCATCTGGCACTATGTATGGCAGGGCTTATTGCGCTGTTGCCACTGGTAGACGCGGAACAGGCCCG
This sequence comes from Desulfofustis sp., assembly GCA_029287755.1. The sequence continues at coordinate 1,635 of JARFQM010000354.1, forward strand.
CGCAGCAAAAAAAATGCCCTCCTTCGAGCTCGAAGATGTGACCACCGGTGACTCCATTGCCTCGAGCAGTTTTGCAGGTAAAAGTCTGCTCGTCACCTTTTGGGCTACCTGGTGCCCCCCCTGTGTGCAGGAAATTCCCAGTCTCATCAAACTGCAGAAAAAATACAGAGAGAACGGCTTCTCCGTGGTGGCTATTTCGGTCGATCAGGAAAAGGGTGTGGTTCAGAAAATGGTCAACCGCAAGGAAATCAACTATCCTGTGATGATGGCCGACAAGTCGGTCACCCGTGATTTCGGCGGCGTCTATGGAATACCGACATCATTTCTGGTAAGTAAAAAAGGTACCGTGGTGAAAAGGTATTCCGGCTTTGTTCCCCATTCGGTTCTGGTCAAAGATCTGCAACAGATCATCAATTGACAAATTTTCAGAATAGTGGCGATCTCGAGTTCTTGACATTTGTCACTACAGCAGGTACGTTAGCGTATGCTTAAATAGAGACTATCGGCAACCGATGTGGAACCATCGTTGCAAAAATTGCTGAGTATCGTACACTCGTTGCGAATGCCGGAGAGGGTCTGGCACATTGATAAATCGTTAAAAGGAGATCGATCATGAAGAAAGTTTGTGCTGCTGCGTTTGTCCTGATGTTTATTGTGTCCACCGCATCTATGAGCTTCGCCGCCAGAGTGAAATGTGAAGTTACCAAGGTAGATGGAGAGTCCGTCACTTTCAACTGTGGCGATGATGCTGACAAGTTTAAAGAGGGTGATAAAATAAAAATTAGCACCTCCAAGGGTGCTGCGGTAGAAGGTTGCTAATTGACATAGAACCCGAATCTCAGTAGTCTGCAGGGTCGGTTGACACAGGTCAGCCGGCCCTTTTTTTATGGCCAAGGCCAATGCGAGCAGGCGGCTGCAGGAATAAATCGAGATCATGCACATAAAACCCTTACCAGGAGTACCGTGGAACTAATTAAGGCACTTATTCTCGGGATGGTGCAGGGAGCCACCGAGTTTCTGCCCGTTTCCAGTTCGGGGCATCTGGTGCTCGGCTCCCATATCCTGGGATTCCAAGAGCAGGGGCTTGTCTTTGATGTGCTGCTGCATCTCGGTACCCTGGTCTCAGTGGTCGCGGTGTTCAGGCACGAGCTGGTCACAATGGCTTGGGCGCCGTTTCTCTGGGCACAGAACAAACTCGCTGAGGAGGACCGTCACTACCTGCTCTGGGATATCTACGTGGTGGTCGCCACTATCCCTATCGTGCTGGTCGGCCTGCTCTATAAAGACCAGATCCAGGGGTTGTTCACCTCGGTAACCATCGTCTGCTTCATGCTCATTCTCACCGGCCTGATGATGATCACGGCCAGGTTCATTCCCGACAGAGGCCGACAGGTCAGCAGTTGGCGGGCATTTCTAATGGGCTGCGGACAGGCATTTGCCATCATACCCGGGGTGTCCCGTTCGGGGACCACTATTTTTACCGGCATGCTGCTTGGTATAAACAGGGAGACGGCGGCGCGCTTTTCTTTCATCATGTCCATTCCGGCGATTCTGGGGGCGGCGGTTCTCAATCTCGGTGAGGTGCTTGCCCATCCCCCTCAGGCGGGCGCGGTGCTTATCTACATTACGGGTACCGTTGCGGCGGCGATAACCGGGTATCTGGCCATTATCCTGTTGCTGGACGTTATCAAGAAAAACAGGCTGCAATGGTTCGGCTACTATTGCCTGGCGGTGGCCACGGCAGGGCTGCTTTTACTCTACGTACGCCAGTGAAAGAGATCAAAGCGAGAGCTGAAGTGAGAGAAGACACCAATAACAATCATACCCCGCTTTACCCCGTCAATCTCGATATTGGCGGCAAGCGCTGTCTCGTGGTGGGCGGAGGCCGGGTTGCGGCCCGCAAAATAAAGGCGCTGCTGCTCTGCGGAGGGGTGGTGCAGATCATCAGTCCGCACGGCTCCAAGGAGATAACCAGACTGGCCCAAGCAGGAGAAATCGAATGGCTGCAGAGGACATATCGTGCGGGCGATGCGCAGGATGCATTTCTCATTTTTGCTGCAACCGATGATCCTCAAGTGCAGAAAAAGATTGCCGAGGATGCCGCCAGGTACCATGTACTGGTAAACAGTGCCGGAGAGCCCGAGTTGTCTGATTTCCATGTGCCTGCTAAAATCAGGCGACGGGACTTCGTCATCGCCGTCTCCACTGGGGGCGGCAGTCCGGCGCTGGCATTATTGCTCAAGGACCAGCTTGCCAGAGAGTATGGGGAAGAATATGGTATGCTGGTGGAATTGATGGCTAACATCCGTCGTCAGGTGGTCACCAGAGACAGTGTCGCCAAGGAGAACAAGGCGCTGTTCAAATCTATTCTGGAACTGCCGGTGCTCGACTGCATAAAACAGGGTAACTGGACAGAGCTGCGTAAGCTGTTACGCAGGGTACTGCCTGCCGGTATTGACGCCGGCCAGCTGGTCGAGGAACTGCTTGAGGAGATAGGTAGACCAGAGGACCCAGGTAAAAAGAGATGACTCAAGAGACATTTGTTCAGGAAATCAACTACCTGCTCTTCATTGCTGTCCTGGCCGTGACCCTGCTCTCCTGTGCAGCCTACCTGGTGTTTTTTCTGAGCCAGAAAAATCATATCCGCAGATGGGGCCGGTTCCTCTTGATCGGCTCCTGGATCCTGCAGTCCGGATATATTGTCACCCGTTACATGACCGTAGGCAACACACCAATTACCACCTATCATGAGGCGGTCTTTTTCTTTGCCTGGGCGACTACCTCAGCCTATCTCAGCTTTCGCTGGCGCTATACGGTGAAAAACTTCGGTACCTTCGTCTCGATGCTCATCCTTGGTCTGCTGTTCGGTTCAGCCTTCGCCTCCCGGGAGATAATTCCGCTGGAGCCCGCCCTTCAGAGTCTCTGGCTGCCGGTGCACGCCGGCATTTCTCTGGTTGCCTACGGGTTTCTGGGGCTGGCTTTCTGCGGGGGGCTCATGTATCTGCTGCAGGAGCGTGAACTGAAGAGTAAAAGGCTCGGCTATTTCTTTTCCAGGCTTCCTTCCCTGGAGTCGCTGGATCAGCTTAATTCCCACTGTCTGGCCGTCGGTTTTGCCTTTCTCACCCTGGGGATGGTAACCGGCATATTCTGGTCCAAGCAGGCCTGGGGCACCTATTGGCGCTGGAATCCCAAAGAGGCCTGCTCGCTGATTATCTGGTGTATTTACCTTATACAGATACATCAGCGTTTCACCGTGGGCTGGCGCGGGCGTCGCGCTGCGCTGATGATCGTCGGCGGTTTCTCTGTGGTAATGATCACCCTGTGGCTGGTAATAACCTGATTAAGATGTAGTCATGTCGAAAAAGCATATCAGCCTCATCGGTGTAAATCACAAGTCAACACCGCTGGAAGTGCGCGAGAAAATAGCGCTTACCGGCGGTTATGAGGAGGCTCTCAACAGACTCAGAGACGAGCAGGCGCATGAGTTTTACCTGCTTTCCACCTGTAACAGGGTCGAATTGATATGGGTGACTGAAGATATGGCCGAAACTACGCCGAGGATGCTGCGCTTTCTTTTTGGCGAGGCGGTCGCCCCCGAAAAATGGGATGGCTATTCCTATATCTATCATAATCAGCAGGCCGTCAATCATCTGTTCAAGGTCGCCGCCTCGTTGGATTCTATGGTTGTCGGGGAAGCTCAGATTCTTGGTCAGATCAAGGAGGCCTACCGGTATGCCTCACAATTCGGCTGTACCGGTCCGCTGCTCAACAAGCTCCTGCATAAATCCTTCTCGGTGGCCAAGCGGGTCCGCAGTGAGACGGGTATTGGCTCGGCGGCTGTTTCCATTAGTTCCGCGGCCGTTGAGCTGGCCAGAAAAATTTTCGGCAACCTGGGCGACAAGAAGGTACTGCTTATCGGCGCCGGTGAGATGGCCGAGCTGGCCGCTGAACACCTTTTAGGTCAGGGTGCAGAAAGCATAACCGTGGCCAACAGAACCCTGTCGCGCGCAGTGAATCTGGCCCATCGCTTCAACGGCAGGGCCTGCAGTCTGGAAGAATTGGACGAACAGATCGAAACCGTTGATATCATCGTGTCCTCAACCGGATCTTCAGAACTGATCATCAGAAGCGATGATGTCCGGCCGCTCATGCGAGTGAGAAGAAACCGGCCGCTTTTTTTCATCGATATCGCCGTTCCCCGGGACCTGGATCCGGAACTCAACGATATTGAGAACGTTTTTCTGTATGACATCGACGATCTCAGTCAGGTTGTCGAAATGAACCGGTCCGAGCGGGAAAAAGAGGCGGTCAAGGCGGAACGTATCGTCGAGGAGGAGACCCTCAAATTTACCAAATGGCAGGATGGTCTGACCATCACACCGACCATTTCGGCACTCAGAAAAAAAGCCGATACTATCTGCAGCAGTGAAGTGTCGAAGACCCTGGCCAAGATGGATCTCTCCGAGTCAGACCGGCAAAAAGTCGAAAAGCTGGCCCATGCCATTACCGCCAAGATGCTGCACGACCCGCTCCGGTTTCTCAAAAGTGAAAGTTGCCGTAAAGGCGAAGATTCAAAAATAGATATGGTCAGAACCGTATTTGGCCTTGAAAATGACGACGCCGACAGTTGATATCGATGCCCTGGTCGAGGATGAGTGGTATGCGGTACGCTACTCGGGGGAGATTCCCGAAGTCGCCTATCACGGTGCCGTCTACCACCTGACCGAGGCCCGAAACGGCCCTCAGATCGAGTTAAGCGGCGCTCAGCTGAGCCGCCTGCTCGGAGCGGTCAGCCAGCGCTACCTGGAGATCACCCTGCGGGATCTGCTTCCGGAAAACAAGCGCAGCGGAGGTTATCGCGGCCTCAAACGCTCCTTTGTCAATTGGCAGCGTTATCTCTCTTTCTGCGAACGCTATGGCATCGATGGGACACTCCACCAGGAGACTGTCGGTGGTGCGCTCTGCAACTTTCTGCTCCACGAGGCTGATCTCGTGCAGATTGGCGAGGTCCAGGATGAACTTAACTGCAGCTTTACCGAGCTGCTCAGATTCGTCGAGCTTCTCGGACTGAGCCCGGCGGTGATCCCCGAGTCGGTGAAAAACTATTTCCTGGGCGGTTGAGATTCCGTGGGAGCCGGATACTTTCTTTCGTTGGCGTTCATTTTTTCCAGGGCTGACTCGATCGGGTCAATGCCAAAGGTCGAGGCAAGCAGGCTCAGATAGATCATGACATCACCAATTTCCTCTTCTATATGCGAACGGGTGTCTGGATCCGGTGCAAAGCTCTGGGAGGGCGTCATCCACTGGAATATCTCCAGCAACTCGGCGCATTCGACCGAAAGGGCCATGGCCAGGTTCTTGGGACTGTGAAAGTGCTGCCAGTCTCTTTGCACCCTGAATTCTTCTATGCGGCTCAGCAAATTTTCCAACGCGGCGGTCTTTGTCATGGTATTTGTCGTAGTAATTGTCGATTTGTTCTGGTATGAATGCAGGCTACCTGAAAAATTGTCTTTTGGCTCAATCTCTGCGTTGCGCGCGTAAATTTCATCCTTGGAATATCGATAAGGCCTGCGGTAAAATTCTTCCATGTGCCTTGATCTTCAGCAATAACCCTGGTTTTGCAAGGTGCGCCACCGGCCATCAGGGCTATGAATTGAACGTATGTCGCCGGGTAAATTATTAACGACATTATGAAAAACAGCAAATTACATCTACTTTCGTGCCTCATACTCACCATACTTCTGCTGGGACCCGCAATTCTGTCGGCCCAAGTCGACCCCGAGGTCGATGAGAAGCGCAACAAGCTGATCGGCTATATGCTCGGCAAGCAGCTTCCTTCCATACACTACAGCGACAAGCAAGTTAACGATGAGCTGGCGCAAGCGGCTTTTGATCTCTATCTGAAACAGCTCGATTTTCAGAAACGCTTCCTGCTCAAGCAGGACGCCGAATACCTAAGCTCTTACGCTACCCTGATCGATGACAATCTGTTGCGGGGCACCATAGCTTTGCCCAAAGCGGGCTACGATATCATGGCCGCACGCATCGATCAGGCAGAGCGGCTGGTCGATCTCTTACTGGCCAGTGCCATCGAGGCCGAGGGCGTGGAGTCGATGGAGACCGATCCGGAAAAACTTGACTATGCCATCGATAAAGACGACCTGAAGCAGCGCTGGCGATTAATCCTCAAAGCGGAGATCATGAACCGCTACCTAGACCTGGAAGAGGAATACCAGGCCGAGGGAAAGACCATCGATCAGCAGGCGCTCTGGACCGAGGCCAGCCAAAGAGTCAGCAAGAGATTCAAAGATTTCTTCAACCGCCTGCACCAGGAAACCCTGCAGGATCACTATGACCGGTTCTTCAATGCCGTGGCCCGCGCCTTTGATCCGCACACCAACTATATGGCCCCGGACCGCAAAGAAGATTTTGATATCCACATGCGCGGCAGCCTCGAAGGTATTGGTGCGCTGTTGAGGGAAGAAGACGGGTATATCAAAGTGGTGAGGATTATCCCGGGGAGCGCTTCGGCCAGGGAAGGCCGGCTGCAGGCCGAAGATATTATCCTGGCCGTGGCTGAGAAGGACGGCGAACCGGTGGAGATCACCGACATGCGCCTGCGGGACGCGGTGCGCCTGATCCGCGGGCCGAAGGGAACCGAAGTACGACTGACGGTGCGCAAGCCCGACGGAACCAAGGATATCATTGCCATCTCCCGCGATGTCGTGCAGATTGAGGAGACCTTTGTCAAATATGCGGTACTCGAGGCCCAGGACACCAAATTCGGCTATATCAGGATCCCGAGTTTTTACCGGGATTTTGAAAAGAGCCGTTTGGGTCAAGGCCGCAATTCCACCAAAGATACCCGAGATGCTATCCTGGAGCTGCGTAATCAGGGAATCGAGGGCATCATTCTGGACCTGAGAAACAACGGCGGGGGGTCTCTTGTGGATGCGGTCGATATCACCGGTCTATTCATCGATCAGGGCCCTGTAGTGCAGGTCAAGAACAGCCAAGGCATGAAGCGGGTCCTCCAGGACGACGATGCAACCCTGGTGTACGACGGCCCGCTGGTGGTGCTGGTAAACCGCTTTTCAGCCTCGGCCTCGGAAATCGTAGCCGCCGCCCTGCAGGACTATCGCCGGGCCATCGTGGTCGGCGGTCAGCACACCCACGGCAAGGGGACCGTGCAGACCATTATCGATCTCAACGAAAACATCCCGCTTCTGCATCTCAGGCGCTACGACGATCTTGGTGCCTTGAAGGCGACCATCCAGAAATTCTACCGGATTGACGGAGGTTCGACGCAATACAAGGGGGTCGTGCCCGATGTAATCTTGCCCAGCCTCTTTCAAAATCTGAAATCGGGCGAACAGTACCTGGACTACTCTCTACCGTGGGACCAGGATGAACCGGTCAAATACGACTCCTATTCCGACAAGGTCGGAGACCTGCAGGCTATTATTGACAGAAGCAAGGCGCGTATCAGAGAGTCCGCCGATCTTTTGCTGATCGAAGAGGAGGCGGCGCGGGCCGCCACAAGATCGGAGCAGACCGTGATCGAACTCGATCTGGACTCGATGCGGGCCAAGCGGGCTGAAGAAAAACAGGCTCGCGAGAAGGTTGGCGCTCATTATTCCAGATTGGAGGAAGACGATCTGGAAGATCCTGC
>JARFQM010000392.1 GCA_029287755.1 Desulfofustis sp.
ACTCTATCCGCTGCATACAGTCTTTATCGGCTTCAACGTGTTCCGCTATATTACCTTCCGCTCCATTGCCGCGGCAGTGACCGCCTTTCTGATCGTGATCATCTTCGGCAACTGGTTCATCGGCACCATGAAGCGCATGCAGATAGGCCAGGTGGTCCGCGATGACGGACCCGAAACCCACATCTACAAAGAGGGTGTGCCGACCATGGGGGGGCTGCTCATCCTGGCTGCCGTGATCGGCTCATCTTTTTTCTGGGCCAGACTTGATAACGGCTATGTCTGGCTGACCATGCTGGTCACCGCCTTCTTCGGTTTCATCGGTGCCGTGGACGATTACAAAAAGATCAGTCAAAAAACGAGCGCCGGCCTCAGCGCCAGGGGCAAGCTTCTGCTTCAGCTTCTCGGGGCCGCCACCGTCGGCCTGTTCATATTCAATTCTCCAGGTTTCGACGGTCATCTGGCCGTGCCCTTCCTGAAGAACATCAACCCTGATCTGGGCTGGTTTTACGTCGTCTTTGCCATCATTATCATCATCGGTGCCTCCAACGCCGTCAACCTCACCGACGGCCTCGACGGGCTCGCCACCGGGCCGACAATCGTCTCGGCAGCCGTCTATCTGATCTTTTCCTACATCGCTGGAAACGTCATTATTTCAGACTATCTGCAAGTGTCCTATGTGGCAGGCAGCGGGGAACTCGCAGTTTTCTGCGGGGCCATGGTCGGCGGCTGTCTCGGCTTCCTCTGGTTCAACGCCTATCCCGCCCAGGTGTTCATGGGCGATGTGGGTTCGCTTTCGTTGGGGGGGGCGCTGGGAACGATCGCGGTGATTATCAAGCAGGAGATTCTGCTGGCCATCGTCGGCGGTATCTTCGTGATGGAAGCGCTGTCGGTCATCATGCAGGTCGGTTATTTCAAGATGACCAAGGGTAAAAGAATATTTCTGATGGCACCGTTCCATCATCATTTTGAGAAGAAAGGCTGGCATGAAACCAAGGTCGTGGTCCGCTTCTGGATCGTGTCGATAATTCTCGGTTTCCTGGCCATGGCGACATTGAAGCTGCGTTGAGGGGTGAAAAGGCGGCCAACGAACCAATGAATATGATACACCGTGTCGGCTCCGTTATAGCAGGACACCGCTTCACAGGCTGTGTGGGCGAAACGGTAAAGAACCAAATTTTTTTAGCAGGATCCCCGTGATCGAGGAGGCAGCATGACATATTTTTTTCTTGTCTGGATATCGGTGAGCATAGGTTTTGTTCTGGGTGCAGCCTGGACAGGCCTGTGCAAGAAAAACCGGGAAGTTGATGAGCAGATTGCCCAAAAGGTAGAGGATTTTTATCCCAACGTTCAAAAAGGAGGTCTGCGATAGGCCCGCATGAATCAAAAGTTCCGGTTCGCGTGTGGATCGTTTCTAATATTGACGGTTTCCAGGGCTTAGCACTCTCGCATCAGTGATGGTACCAAAAGCGACCATAGGAGACACCATGGCGGTTGTCGGCTTCGGCCGGGCCAGTCAGGCCATGGTGCGCTTCCTTCATGAAATCGGCATCAGGGTGCTGGTCTCCGACATCAGGAACTACTCCGATCTGAGTTCTCAGGAACGAGAGCTGCTAGACCAGTGCGCGGCAGAGTTCGAAGGGGGGGGACACTCCACGGGATTTCTCTCCCGGGCTGAAATCGTGGTGGCCAGCCCGGGTGTGGATCATCGCCACTCGGTTCTTGAGAAAGTCCGTCAGTCGGGCGCTACGGTGCTGGGCGAATTGGCTGTTGCTGCCGACAAATTCGGCGCCCCGGTAATCGGTGTCACCGGTACCAACGGCAAGACCACGGTAACCGAACTGATCGGTGCCCTGTTCCGCGCGGCTGGCAAAAAGGTGTTTGTGGGCGGCAATATAGGCACGCCGCTGGGAGATTACCTGATTTCCGACGAGCAGTACGATGCGGTCATCCTCGAGCTCTCGAGTTTTCAGCTGGAGCTGTGCGGGGATTTCGTGCCCCAGGTTGGCGTATTGCTCAATATCACCCCCGATCACCTGGATCGACACCACACGCTGGAAGAGTACGCGGCCGCTAAAATGCGGCTCTTCCAGGGGGGCTCGGAGCTGACCTATTCGGTAATCAACGGCGACGACCCGCTGTGCCGAAAATTTGCCGAGCCCATGAGCCGGACAAACTGGGCCAGGTTCGGTCATGACGATGATTTTGAGGCAGTGATACGGTCCACCAGGATAGAGCTTTCCGGTTCGACTTTCGAATTGGCTGGCTCGCAGCTGGCCAACCTCTCGGGGCTGCTCAACAGCTGTGCGGCACTGCTCGCCGCCAGCAGATTCGAACTCGATGAAGCGGCGCTGCAGCAGGCGCTGACTGAGTTCGAGCCCGGGGATCACCGCTTGCAGCAGGTTGCCCGCTACAACGGTATCACCTACATCAACGATTCGAAGGCGACCAACACCGGGGCGGTGATCAACGCGCTCAGCCAGGTCGGCGGCGAGCGCAGCATCGTGCTGATTGCCGGCGGGCGCGATAAGGGCGATGATTACCGATTGCTCAGAAAGAGCGTGGCGGCCCACGTCAAACGGCTGGTGTTGATCGGCGAGGCCTCTGAAGCTTTGGGGGATGCCCTTGGCGTCCTGGTCGACACCGATTACCCGGCCACTCTGGAAGAGGCGGTTTTACGGGCTTCGGCGGCGGGAGAACCCGGGGATACGGTACTGTTTTCACCGGCCTGCGCCAGTTTCGACATGTTCAGCGATTACCAGCAGCGGGGCGCCTTCTTCGTTGAAGCAGTGCACCGGCTGCATAAGAGAAACCCCGCGGAGATCCATCAATGAGCGGCACCACCAGCGACAGAACCGCATTACGGCTGCTGCTCACCGGCGGAGGCACCGGCGGCCATCTGTTCCCGGCCGTGGCCACTGCCGAACAGGTGCGCTCGGTGCTGCCGGAGAGCTCGGTGCTGTTCCTCGGCACCAGACGCAGGCTGGACCGCGATTCCCTGGCCCGTTCGGGGTTTTCGGTGAAGACAATACACTCGTACGGATTCAAAGGTAAAAACCCTTGGGAACTGGTCAAGGCTCTGCTGGTATTACCCTTTTCCCTGCTGGAGTCGTGCTACCACATCCTGAGATTCAACCCCGATGTGGTCATGGGCGTCGGCGGCTACGTCACCGGGCCGGTGGTGGCCGCTGCCTGGATGCTGCGCCGGCCTACGC
>JARFQM010000409.1 GCA_029287755.1 Desulfofustis sp.
GGGCTCGGAGATGTGTATAAGAGACAGGTAATATTCCTGCAGAAACAACTCGTACGTGGAATGACCGACACGGAGAAATAGGAATTCACCATGGCCCGAGTCAATCTTCAATGTGTCTATAAATCATTTGGAAACATCGAGGTAATTCATGGCATAAGCTGTGATATCCAGGATGGTGAATTCATCGTCTTGTTAGGGCCTTCCGGTTGTGGAAAATCGACCGTTCTGCGTATGATTGCAGGCCTCGAAACCATCACCAGGGGGGAAATTTTTGTGGGCGATACGCTGGTTAACAAGATGGAACCTGCTGACCGGGATATCGCCATGGTTTTCCAGAATTACGCTTTATACCCTCACATGAGCGTATTTAATAATATGGCTTACGGGTTGAAAATCAGACGTATGACCAAATCAGAGATAAGGGATCGGGTTCATCGAGCAGCTGAAATACTCGAGCTGACTGAGTACCTGGACCGCAAACCCCGCCAGCTCTCCGGGGGCCAGCGCCAGCGCGTTGCAATGGGCCGCTGCATCGTGCGGGAACCCAAAGTGTTTCTGTTTGACGAACCCTTGAGCAACCTCGATGCCAAGTTGCGGGTGCAGATGCGCCTTGAGTTGAGAAACCTGCACAACAAATTAAAAGTGACCTCAATCTATGTCACCCACGATCAAGTAGAGGCTATGACATTGGGTGACAGACTGGTGGTTATCAATGAGGGGTATGCGGAACAAATCGGCTCTCCCCTGGAAGTCTATAAGAAACCCGCGACCGTTTTTGTGGCCGGTTTTATCGGCTCGCCGGCCATGAACCTTTTCCAGGTAGATCTGAGCGAGGATGGGGGCCTGGCCCTGCTGCCAGGCGATAAATCCCTGCAGTTGCCCGGATCCGGCTGTCCCGACTATGGAGGAAAAAGAGTGATGCTCGGCCTGCGGCCAGAACACTTCATTCTCTCTGATCAAGAAGACTCATCTCTTGAAATCAAGGTCAATCATGTTGAAACACTGGGAGCAGATACCCTGATTCACGGATTACTCGACGGTGAGGCAGAAATGCTAACTGTTCGCCTGCCCGGAATTATACATTTTGAAAAAGATCAAATGATCAAATTGAACTTCCCGGCCGAAGAAATCCACCTGTTTGACCTTAAAAGCCAGAAGCGGATCATACCTAACATAGACAGTGCCGATCCGTCGTGAGACAGATTCGGGTGAAGACTCGCCGAAAGTACTCAGCCGAAGAAAAAGTCTGAATCGTCCCGGAGGGATTACGTGGTGGGGACAGCAGTGCCGAGCTGTGCCGCCGAGACTATTACTGCAATAAAGGAGTGTTCCGTGAAAACGCGCGTTTGTCGTCTGTATGGCCCCAAAGATTTGCGAATCGAGACGGATGCCTTAGTTCCCCCAGGTCCCGGGGAGGTGATGATTCGGGTCATGCGAGGCGGCATCTGCGGCTCAGACCTGCACTATTACCTGAACGGAGGGTTTGGATCGATCCGAGTCAGGGAGCCAATCATCATGGGACACGAATTTGCCGGCTGCGTCGAAGCATTGGGTTCAGAGGTCAGTCATCTCAGCGTCGGTGACCGGGTTGGAGTCAGTCCCAGTCAACCATGCGGCGCCTGCCAGTATTGCATGGCGGGTCTCCTCCAGCATTGTCTCGACATGCATTTCATCGGGTCCGCATTTTTCGTACCGCACGAACAGGGAGGATTCAGGGAACGGATGACTCTCAAGGCAAGGCAATGCTTCAAGGGGGGAGACCGTACCGATTACTCCGCACTTGCCTGTGCAGAACCCCTGGCGGTCTGCCTGCATGCCGCCCGGCAAGCTGGAGACGTGCAGGGCAAGAGGGTCTTGGTCAACGGCGCCGGCCCCATTGGCGCTCTCTGCGTTGCGGTTGCTCGGTACCACGGCGCAGAGGAAATTGTAGTCATCGACCTGTTTGAAAAGACGCTTGGTGTCGCCCTGCAGATGGGAGCGGACAGCTCTATCAATCTAAATATGGCCTCTTCTCCATCTGAGTTGGCAAGGTACCGGGAGAACAAGGGATACTTCGATCTTGTCTTTGAGTGCTCTGCGGCCCAGGCGGCGATCGAAAATGTATTCACCCTGGTCAGGCCTCAGGGCACGATTATTCAGGTTGGCGTGACCGGTGAACTGAATATCCCGTTACACCTTCTGGTGAGCAAGGAATTGCAATGGGCAGGCAGTCAAAGATTTAATGAGGAGTACGCGGAGGCGGTCACATTGCTCAGTCGGGGATCGATCGATATCAAACCGATCGTCACGGATGTGTTCCCCATGGATGCAGTCCATGAAGCCCTTGACCGCGCAACAGACCGATCGCGCGCGGTGAAAGTCCACCTGTCATTCTGACGGGAAGGAACATGGGTATTATGATGCTGACTCGTAAAAAGGCAGTACCGATTACCGATCAAATGTGGACACGACTTGCCCCTGCCAATCTCAAATTCCCTGGAGTGGGCGGTTGAGTGTCTGTCTCAGCGGCCCTAAAGGGCCTGACTATTTCTCCAGAACCTCGAGAATCGCCGGCATGAACACTGGAAGATCGTCAGGCGTTCTGCTGGTGACCAGGTTTCTGTCCACGACTACGGCGCTATCCTGCCAGTCGGCGCCGGCATTAACCATGTCATCTTTGATAGCGAAAAATGAGGTGACATTACGTCCTTTCAGCACATCTGCGGAGGCGAGCATCCAGCCGGCATGACAGATTGCGGCTACCAGTTTGCCGGCTTTATCGAAATCGGCGACCAGTTTGACCATGGACGGTGAACGGCGCATCATGTCAGGTGCGTATCCACCGGGAATGATGATACCGTCGAAGTCGACGGCAGAAACGTCATCGGCGTTGGCGTCAACGGCGATCTCGGTGGCAGGCGTACCACTAAACTGACTCTTGCGGCCCGAACCAACAACCGTCACTTCCACTCCTGCCTCTTTGAGCCGGTAGTACGGGTACCAGAATTCGTAGATGTTGAACATGTCTTCAACCAGAATGACCACTTTTTTTCTGTTCGCCATTGTTTGTCTCCATTCTGTTGAGTTTTATGATATTGCCTGGGGATTGGCGGTTATGAGCCATGCGCATTCGCTTGAACAATAATTAATTTTCCGCACTTGTCGAGAACCTCTTGAGAGGGCGGAAAGTTTTAAACTTCCCGTCATGCCGCATTCGGACGTTGGGGAATACGAAAATGAATTGCCCGACTCCCTTCTTTATAAGATGATAGTCACACAGCGGGGGTACATTCCATATAGATTGAGCCTTGTGCAAAATTTGAAACCATATTTCTGCCCAAATCCACCGTCCACCAGATTACGGTCAAAAAGGTACCGGTGAAACTGGTAATTATCCACCCGGAGCGGAATGAGTAGTCATGGATGAATCTCACAGTGATTCAGAGAACAGGAGAAGGCGGTAAAGAAAAGCCATGAACTCTCCAGGGCCTTGCAGGCGAGTAAATTACCTTAAAAGTTATACTCAACCTCGACAAAGACATTATCGTTGTCACCCACACCTGCGAAGCCGGGAATGTCACCAGATTCGTACAGTATGACGCCGCCGGAGAGCACAATCTCGTCGTTGAGGTCATAATCGAGTTGGACTCTCTCAAAGCCGCCGTCTTCTGCCCACAAGCCGTATGACGCAACAACGATGTTGAGGTGCAGGGTGTCATGAGCAAAATCGCGCGTAAAACGCAAAGCGTACTGCATTGTGTCCTCCTGCACTGCATCAGGCGGTTCAGCCAGAAGTTTATCATAGTCGAAGATATGCCGATTGACGATTTCAAGGGTGATCGCCGTTTCAGTAAAACCTGAATACTCGATGCCGGCGAGGATGTCCACGCGCGGTTTCTTGTCCTCGATGTTCGTGTAGGTAAGATCGTCCCAGTAGGCGGCTTCCGCTTTCACCAGCCAGTTGCCGAGCGCCACGTTTACTGCCGTGCCGGCAAGCAGAGCCTTGTCGTAGGTCCTGTATGGAATGCCGGACAGATCCCGTTCGACAGAGCCTTTTTCCGGGTATACCCAGGCGCCGTAGAAAGAGAGATCCCAGCCGCTGAAAATACCGTTGACGGACAGAGCAGGCTGCTGATTTTCCAGGCTCCATCCCGGCGTTTTCAGTTCGGGAGCCGGTTGATTGCCCTGATAAAACTCACCATTATATACGGGTGTTTTGGCAAACCGGGGTTCATTGACCACGATGAACGAACTGTTCCAGTCGCCGACATAGTAGTCGAGCTTGGTCATGGTCACCGGCAGCCTCAGGTAGCGGATGTCGGTCATGCCGGGCCAGCGGAGATCCAGCGGATTGAGAACGTCATTGACCCGAAGATTGTCTGATTTGCCCCAGACGACAATCTGCCTGCCTATCTTGATATCCAGATCGTCGGCCAGGCTTCCCTGCAGGTATGCCTCACCAAGTTCGATCTCTCGTTCATACTCATCGAGATATTCATCTGTATAAAGATCCCGTTGACCGTTCAGATGATAGGCCGCGTCGTAGAAGGCCGTGCCGCCGATGCGGCCCCTCCACTCCTCAAATGAGAAATCCGTCACCAGTTCGCCAAGCCCGCGGAACATTGACAGCCCACGGTAGTCAGGTGTCCCCGGGGGAGGAGGATCATGGGCAAAATTGATCGCACTGCGCAGGCTGAGGCTGCCCTTGATCGCCAGCCAGGCTGGAAGGGACGATGGTGCTGCCTCCTCTGTGCCTTCGCCCATGGTTTCTTGATCATCAAATCCGCTCAGTAACTCATCGATGTCCGCGTCCGCCCCCCCGGAGGCGTTCTCCTCAGTGTCAAATCCGGACAGCAGATCGTCCAGTTCACTGCTCTGCACAAGCAGTGGAGCGCCGATCAAAACAGTCAACAGCAGCACGGCAGATTTCCAGCGCATGATAAGGGCTCTGCTACATTCCTTTCTCGAGTTGGCGTACGGTGAAAAACGATTCTTCCAGATCCTGGTTTAAACGGACATTGTCCCAGATGAGCTTGGTTCTGTGCAGCGTGCGTTTGCTGCGGGTTGTCTTGATCCATCTCTCGGTGGCAACCCAGATGCCGTCGATCTGCTCGAGTTGTTTAACCTCCATGTATTTAACCTTTTGAGCCTCCTGCAGCACATGAATAGCCCGGACTTCTAGAAAAATATCCTGGCGAACGAAGAGGATCGACTTTTTGTAGCCGTACCGGTCTTCAACCGCTCTGGAAACCGGCACCGCCTCGACCAGCCAGACCTTCTGGCCGTCCACCTCATCCTCTTTCAGAATTTTGTAGTTCCACTCATCGACGACGCGCCGCGTCATGTCGGCATAAGAAAAGTCGGATCCCATGAAGGCGGAGGACTTGTCCGACGTGGCGATTCGTTTTGTCTTGCGCAGGTCGGGAAGGTAGAGCCACTGGTCATCGTCTTTCTCACCGCTGTAGTAGTCATAGGTGAGAAAACCGGTATCTTTGACATCTGCAGGAGCATGGAAAAACTGCATTCTGAGCGTATCCTTCCCCTTGTCCTTGCTGAAAATTTTCATCTCACGATGGCGCTCGTTGCCGTTCTTGTCGATGAGTATCATGACCGAATCGGCAATCATGTTGTCGCCGTCGTCGCGAGCATCGACCTGCTCCATTATCCATCGACCATCTACAGGCTCTGCCGAACCATCACTGAAGGGCAGCAGCAGGGCGGTTGCGACTACCGCGCTGCGCAGTAATTTTAGAGTGTTCATAGCAGCTCTCCTCACTACGTCTTAGGATTTTTCGCTCTTGCCGACCACCAGCCGCACCAGGGCCGGCGCCATGAAAAAGTTGGACAGCAGGGCAAGAATTATGATGATGCCGGTAAATAAGCCGAATTCGAACAGGTTGTTCATATATGAAAACATAAAGATAAAGAAACCGATGGAAAGGACCACCGAGGTCGTCAGCAAGGCCCGGCCTACCGTCATGAGCGCCTTGTTGACAGCCGTTTCGATGCTCTGGGTTTCGGCGAAATATTTACGAAAATTCGACATGAAGTGGATCGTGTTGTCCACGGACAGACCGATAGCAATGGAGCCGACCAGCATCGTGAACATGTTCAGCGGGATGGAACACCAGCCGATAATGCCGAGCACCGTGACGATGGGGGCGAGATTCGGGAGCATGCTGATAAGACCGAGGCGCACCTGGCCTATCAGCAGCACCATCAGCAGCGATACAATAACTATTGCAATACCATAACTTTGGGCGGCCGAATAAATCGTCGCATGGACAATTTGCCCGAAAAGAGACATGATGCCCGTAACCGTCACTGTTATATCCTCATCCCCGGACAGTTCATTGTCTTCGAATTCATTACGAAACCGCTGTTCCACATCATTGATAAACGGGACATAGAGCAAGGCGTCGAGCCATGGAACTTTAAAGGATACGCGGACTTTACTGAACTGGGAGTCGACCATGTCCTCGAGGTCGTCGGAGCCGGAGTTTTCAAACAGTAACAATTCCTGGGGTATCAGTTTGGCGTTCTCCGGAATTTTATAGAACTCGGGCCTGTTTTCGTGCAGTGCCTGGTGGATTTCCTTGATAATGGTCGTCAGCGATATCGTCTTGCCGACAAATAGCTCTTTTGTTTCGTAATCGCTTTCGATCTCCTCGGTGAGCCGCTCAATGGCGAGCAGCACCTCGCGGTTGTAGAGTCCGTTTTCACGGCCGGTATCGATGACCATTTCCAGGGCTACACTGCCCCTCAACTCGCGATCGATAACTTCAGTTGACTGGCGTACGTCAAGATCTTCCGGTAACCAGGTCAGCACATTGTGGGAAAAATAAACCCTGGTCAACCCGACAAGGCCCGCCACGACAATGGTCAGTGACAATATGAGCAGGACTCGGTACCTGCGGATGGAAAATTCCGCTATCCAGGCGAGCAGTCGGTCCATTCTGTTACTTTTGTGCAGACTATCAGACGATCTTTTTGAGCTCCGCACTTTCAGCGGCCACAATGACAGTGCGGCTGGCAGGAAGGCAAAGGTATAAACCAGGGCGATGACCACACCGACGGAGCAAAAAATACCGAGGTCGGCGATCGGTGCGACCTTAGCCATTGAGAAGGAGACAAGACCCGCTGCGGTGGTCATGGTTGTCATCACAAGTGCAAACCCGGCATGGGAAAACGCCTCGACAATTGCCTTGTTTTTGGCCATCCCGTGACGCCTGTGTAAAAAGGTGAGGGCCAGGACGTGAACACTGTCGCCGACGCCCACAGCGAGGAGGAAGGATGGCAGGATAATGGTCGGTAATTTGAATGTGGCACCTGAGGCTGCCATGATGCCCAGCGTGGTAACGACTGTCAATCCGACCACAAAAAGCGGTAAGACCACGCCTCCGACCCTCCGGAACATAACTAAGAGGCAGATTCCAATAGTTAGGATGCTCAGCTTCATAAAGCGCTTCATGTCACGCATCATGAATGTTTTGAGCGTTTGAGTTATGACCTGTGTACCGGCAACATAGACGCGGAAATCCTCGCTGTCGTAGGGGCGGGCGATCTCTTTTATGGCCTCCACCGTTTTGGTGGATTCTTCATCGCTCAGGTATTCGGGCTCTTCAGTCTGCTCGGATTCTGTCAGATCTTCATCGAAACCGGACAGTAGATCACTTTCTCCTTTTACCTCATAGACAGAACTCTCAACGACGATCGCGGTCATCTTTCCATCTTCCGATATGAGCATATTGCGGTAGAACTGATTATTCATCACCAGTTCTTTGAGCCGGGCGAGCTCCTCGTCAGTGTGCGGGAAATCTACCAGCAGATCATCGACATGGAGCACATCTCCCTGACCGTAAGTATTCCTGGCATTGACCAGTGAGGTAATATCGTACAGGTGGGGAACGTTTTCCTTAAGCTCATTGTGCAGCTTTTGCAGTTTCTGCAGAAACTCGACGGTGAAAATCTTGTCACTGTGAATTGCAATGGCCGTCATGTCGTCTCGGCCAAACTGGTCACGAAAGCCTTTGTAAGTGGTGAGAATCGGGTCGTCTTCATGGAGAAAGCCCTCATTTGACGTATCGATTTTCAAGGTTTTGATCTGGGAAATCGCCACAACCGTAGTAATGAGGATCAACAATAAAACCACTATGCGGAACCGGATCACCAAGGCCGTCAAGCCGCCAAAGATGCCCTCCAGTTTCTTCTGTAATCGTCGTTTATCCACCTTGCCCCTCATCTTTGGCATTAGTTAACCCGCCCAGCCCTTCGAGAAAGATTCCGGTGACGAGGTCGGCGTATTTGTCCAGAAATTCTTCCTTGAGGCCCGGCGGGTTAACGGTTTCGATAATTGGTGCAAACAAGAAACGGGAACTCATCATACTGACCAGCAGTGGACCGATGACCACCGGCGATACCACAACGCCGCTCGTTTCCTTGAGGGGGGTGCAGATTTCCTCCCTCACTATGATCATCATCTTTCTTGCCCATTTCGCTTTGTATTCGGTTATTTCCGGATCTTCATGGGGAAGCTCCGTGAGGACAATGATCAGGGCGTCCCTGTTCTCGTTAAAGTATTCGACAGCATGTCTGATAAAGTGACGAAGCTTTTCTTTCGGCTTGCCCGGGCCGCGCAGGTGCTGCTGCATGAGGGATGAATAGCCAGTGAAAAACGTATCAAGGATATCCTTGAGCAACCCCTTTTTAGACCCGAAGAAATAGTTGATCATCGCCAGATTCACCTCGGCCTCATTGGCCAGCTCACGGAGACCGGTTGCGGCAAACCCCTTTTTAGCGAACAGGGCTATGGCGGTATCGACAATGCGATTCTTGGTGTCAATTCCTTTCTGGGTAAATTCCATGGCCTTCCCCCTGCTTTTAAACGATTGTTTAATAAAGTATACCAAGGCAGGCAGGGGCGTCAAGCAAAAATAAAACAATCGTTTGGTTAATTAATAGACGCTGACAATCCCTCTATAGCAAAGAGCGACCTCAATTCTAGTCAATCCTGAACGACGCTGGTCTTGTTAGAAAGCCGGGGAATAGATACTGAGAGCAATTGTAACAATGCCTGAGGTGTCAGATTCGGCACAGGTGGAATACTTGCCGAACTCAGCAGGGCATGAGTTCAATGATTTTGCGATGACAGGATATCCCCTGATTTCAGCCGAGATTCCTGTAGAGCATATAACCGCCAGACATTGAATAACAATCGTAGCCGTTGGCGCTCAGGATGCGGCAGCCTAAATAACTTCTCAATCCAGCAAGGACGGCAAAAAATTTGGCTTAGAACTGAAAGAGAATGCCGTCGAAGGAGAGTTCAGAGAAGTAAGCTATCTCTGGCCGCGCACTCCAGATGCTAAAGAGCCTTCACCGAAGTCAAGTTATATTTCCAGAGTTGGCAATACGGCATGTGGCGTAGGGTATTACAAGTAGAAAATATCTATCGGGGCAGTTCAATTAAAATAGCATTTAGAAACTGAAAAGTGGCCCCATTTTAGTTGGATATCGCCAAAAAGAATCTCGTTAAAGTCAACGATTTTTCTAATCGTAGCTTCTATTCCTGAATTTATGTCCAAACCGATGAGTTGCCAGGCTCAGAAGTTCCACTGGCAGTATCAATTATTTGAAGATTGATCCGAACAAAGAACATCTATTCTGCCCGATAAATGCTGATTGTTTGATGAACTTTCCTGGAGTAATATCAAAGAATTTTCCAAAAACTGAGTTTCGATACAAGATATCTGTAAAGAAGAGCCGATAACGGTTGATTTCCCTGACAATTACCACAGGATTTCTCCAATGAAAGCAATTCACAATGATAGAAGACTCGAGGTGGGCTTCAACATTCCCGCAGAAATTGGGATGGAGTTGGAAGACATCGCAACGCCGGCGTTGATGATCGATCTGGATGCGTTCGAAAAAAATGTCGAAGTGATGGCTAACTTCATCAAGGACAATGGCATTCGTCACCGGGCCCATGCCAAAACCCATAAATCAGCTGATATAGCCCTCTATCAAATAGTGCACGGTGGTGCCTGCGGGATCTGCTGTCAAAAAGTTTCTGAAGCCGAGGCTCTTGTGGCTGCCGGTATCACTGATGTGTTGGTGTCAAATCAGGTGGTAAGCCCCAGGCAGATCGACCGCCTTGCCAACATGGCCAGACAAGCCAGGGTGATCGTCTGCGTCGACGATCTGTCCAACGTCGGCGACCTTTCGGCGGCGGCGGTCAAAAACGGCGTCGAACTCGAATGCCTGGTGGAAATCGATGTCGGCGCCGGCCGCTGCGGCGTGGAACCGGGTCGGCCGGCCGTTGATATGGCGCAGCGAATTGCCGCCTCAAAAGGACTGTCGTTCTCAGGGCTGCAGGCCTACAATGGTTCCGCGCAGCACATAGAGGAATTTGGCGAGCGCCGGGCGAAATCGGAGACAGCCGTCAACCTGGCGGCTGAGACGCTGGAAATGCTCACGCGTGAGGGGCTCGAGTGCGGGATCGTCGCCGGCGCCGGGACCGGGACCTATTATTTCGAGGGCACGAGCAAGGTCTACAACGAGATTCAATGCGGATCGTATGTATTCATGGATGTCGATTACCAGAAGATACGCGATGCCGAAGGCAAGCCTGTTTCCGAGTTTGCCAACAGCCTCTTCGTCTGCACCTCGGTCATGTCGCACACCAGGCCCGATGTCGCGGTCTGCGACGCCGGCCTGAAGGCCCTGAGTGTTGACAGCGGGCTTCCGAGAGTCCATGGACGTGACGATCTGGAATATATTAAATGCTCGGACGAACATGGCGTCATCACCGACCCCGGCGGCATGCTGCAAATAAACGACAAGCTCAAACTCATACCCGGCCACTGCGACCCGACCTGCAATCTCTACGACTGGTATGTGGGGATACGCAACAACAAAGTTGAATGCCTGTGGCCGGTAACCGCCCGAGGAATGTGTCTGTAGTAAGAGTGCTACCAATTGCTAATAGAATGAGCCTTTTGCAAAACTAAGATTGTCGTTCAAAATCAAACCATGCGAGAAATTTTGCCACAGGCATATGACTGATATTCCGAGGATAAAATTTTGAGCATAACGCAGAGTGTGGGCGAAAAGATCGTTTTACAAATGGCTCGAATACCTAAAGTTGCTTGCCATCTTTGAGAATTGACTGTGTGTTCTTCAAAAAATGCTAATTGGTAGAGGCTGAGAAGAGAGAATACAAAAACAGAACCAGCGGCGAAGATCGAAAGAATTGCAAGCTCATGGCATGAAAGAAGCTAGCAGTATTTTTCTGGTCCATTCCATTGCGCGGCTGAATATCGATCGCCATACGCCCAGCCGACTGGCAGGCAATTCTCTATCGCCTGCAAATCACTTGCACTAAGCGATATATCGGCACCAGCTGCCAATTCTTGCAAATGAGAAACAGATTGTGTACCGGGAATAGGGAGAATATGCTCTCCCTGATGCAAAAGCCACGCAATGGCAAGTGAGGCAGTCTTGTGTCCCATCTCCTGAGCGAGCAACCGGAACCGGTCCGTCGCGGCGATGTTACGGCTGTAATTCGGTTCGAGAAATCTCGGATTGACTTTCAGAAAATCTATGGTCTGGCATTTTTCTAAAGAATGCGGACAATCGGTGAGCAAGCTTCGCCCGACCGGACAGAAAGCCACCAAGGAAGTGCCGAGTTCTCCTGTTCTTTGAACCAAACCCAATTCTGGATATCGCGTCGAAAGCGAGTATTCAGATTGCACGGCACCTACAGGATGAATTTCTGCCGCCAATTGCAGTGAGGTTGGAGCGATTTCGGAGAAACCGAATTGTTTAATTTTTCCAGATTTGACGAATCCCACCAATGTTTCTGTCACCTCCTCAATTGGGTAATTCTGATCGCGCCGATGTACATAAAAGAGTTCAACGCGCTCGACGCCCAAGCGCTTTAGAGATTTATCAAGTTCCGAGCTTAAGTGATCAGAACTGTTGTCAAAATGGTTGCGACCATCAGCACCGCGTTTAATGCCGGCTTTAGTTGCAATCTTGAATACATCATTTTTTCTAGCACCGTGATCTTTGAGAAACGAACCGATACGCTCTTCAGAAATGCCGGCGCCATAGACGTTTGACGTATCGACATGATCAATGCCCAAGTCCAAAGCCGCACGCAATATTGCGTGCGATTTTTTCTTATCACTTGGGCCATAAAAGTCGGAAAATGACATGGCACCTATGCCAACAGCAGAAACAGCTGTACCGGCATTGCCTAAATTTCGTTTTTTCATCCCTCGAAGTTATTTCGTAAAATGTGTGCTCTCGGTGTCATTATCATATGCAGGCACGTAAGAGTTGGGAGCCAACAGAAATTGTCTTGTTTCTCAAATGTACATAAATTGAATTTTACCATTTGCAGAATCTCGTTTGCTCGATTTTTCCATTATATATAATCAGGAAAGATTTTGAACAGTAATCGTGGAGGCCAAGCTCAGCAACCAAGCTATCTCATAGAAGCACTTCTGATTCCAGATAAAGTAGCGGTAGGGGTAATCGCTTCCGGGTCGATTCGCAACTCAATGAGGGCAGGCTGACCGCATCCCAGAGCGCGTTCAAATGCGTCCGGGAATTTACCCGTTTCCGTGACGACCTCTCCGTGAGCTCCATAGGCCCTGGCAAGAGCAGCGAAATCTGTACCCTCGAGACCGCTGCCAATCGTCCTGCCCGGATAATTTCGTTCCTGGTGCATGCGGATGGTGCCATATATTCCATTGTTTACGACAATAACGATAATGTTAATTCCATAGTAAGCCGCGGTGGCCAACTCCTGGCCATTCATCAGGAAACAACCATCGCCGGCAAATGCAATGACGGTTCGCTCGGGATAAAGCCGTTTGGCGGCAACAGCTGAAGGAGTGCCATAGCCCATTGAACCACTTGTCGGTGCCAGTTGACTTCCTTTCTTGCGGTAGCAGAAAAATCGATGTATCCACGACGTGTAATTCCCTGCGCCGTTACAGATGATCGAATCAGGCGGTAGGTTCTCGCGAAGCCATTTCAGCACCTCTGCAAACTGCAGATGTCCAGGAGCTGGCGTGGGCTTGATCCATTCTAGGTACTCTTCATGCCCCTGTCGAACCGCGGACTGCCGGCTGCGCCTGCTCGGAGTGAGTGTCGCAGACGCTCTGGCAAAGGCTCTCATACTTGAATTAATTGCCAGATCTGCTCGATAGACCCGGCCCAGTTCTTCCGCCCCGGCATGTACATGAACGAGTCGCTGCTTCGGCTTTGGGATTGACAGTAATTGGTATCCCCCGGTGGTCATTGCCCCAAGCCGCGGTCCTGCAGCAACCAGCAGGTCGGCGTTGCCCACCCGTTTGACCAGTTTGGGGTTGACGCCTAATCCCAGCTCACCGATATAGTTGGGGTGGCTGTTGTCAAAAAGATCTTGCGCACGAAAGGAGACGCAGACCGGCAACTCGTTGTCTTCAGCAAAGATTCTAATATTCTTGCAGGCTTCCTCGTCCCATCCGCTCCCGCCAAGCATTAATACGGGCCGCTCCGCTTGTGCGATTAATGAGCTGAGCTTCTGCATATCTTCCGGTCCCGGATGAGCCTCGATTACATGGGCTGGTTCCAATGGAGTCGACCCAGCTGTTTCATGAAGCATGTCCTGCGGCAGAGCCAGAACAACCGGCCCGGCACGTCCTGACATTGCCATGTGGAAGGCGTGGCTGATATATT
The DNA here is from genome assembly GCA_029287755.1 of Desulfofustis sp. Next base: position 13,708 of record JARFQM010000409.1, read on the forward strand.
CCGGGATCCGTTCAGCACTGTCGATCTGGGCCACCCATTTTGCCATCTGGCCGAACATGCGGCGATAATCAATTTCCTGAAAGGCTTCCCGGTCGGTCATATTCCGCTCGATCTGGCCAATGAACAGGATTAAAGGGTTTGAATCCTGAAAAGCGATATGAAGGCCTCCGCTGGCATTGGCGGCGCCGGGCCCGCGGGTAACAAAACAGATGCCCGGTCTTCCGGTCAGCTTGCCGTGGGCGTCGGCCATCATGGCTGCTCCACCCTCGTTCCGGCAGACGATCAAATCAATATCAGGCACATCGTAGAGTGCGTCGAGGACTGGCAGAAAACTTTCTCCTGGAACACAGAATATGCGCTCGACGTCATTAACTCTCAGACAATCGACAATCAGTTGCCCACCTGTTTTAATTTTAGCATCCATGTCCATGTTTCCTCGGTGCTGCTGATACAGATAAAATTGCTTAATCAACCCTGGAACTGCTGGGCCAGTTCCCACGATGCCTTTTTGATCAGGCCGGCATCGGATCCGAGCCCGACGAACTGATACCCCATGTCGAGGTAACGCCTGGCGTCCTCTGCACCAGTTGCAAGGGTCCCGAGAGGCGCCCCGATTTTATCGCAGACGTCTGCAATTTCGGCCATCTTGGCCTGCACCTCCCGGTGTGGAGGATTGGCAAGGTGTCCCATGCTGGCAGCCAGATCGCTCGGACCGATAAAAATGCCGTCAATGCCGTCTACCGAAAAAATATCTTCGATACGGGCTGCCGCTTCCACCGTTTCGACCTGCACGACCAGGCCGATGTGTTCGTCTATCCTGTGCCAGTAGTCGCCCGTATAACCGAAGCAGCTGCCACGTGCGCCTACTGATACCCCTCTTCTGCCGTGTGGGGGGTAACGGACCGAGCTGACGGCGTATTCCGCCTCCTGCCGAGTCTGTACGAAGGGGACAATGAAGTTATGGAAACCGATGTCGAGCAAGCGCTTGAATTCCAGCTGATCATTCCAGACAGGACGGACGATCGGCGTTGTCATGCTGCCTTTCAGTGCCTGGAGTTGAGGAATAAGCGTCGCCACATCATTGGGAGCGTGCTCCGTATCGAAGAGAATCCAGTCAAATCCAGCAAAGGACAATATCTCAGCAACAATATTGCTGGCCAGGCTGCTCCACAGCCCGGTCTGCACTCTGCGGGCCTGCAGCTTCTTTTTGAACGTGTTGTCGAAAACTGCTTCAGTCATTTCTCCGGTCATTTTCTCACCTTTTTTTCAGCGAACCATGCAAGGACGCTTGTTATCAAATTTCCAGCCCGGAATCAGGTACTGCATTGCCACTGCATCATCTCGGGATCCAAGGCCTTTTTTTCTGTACAGTTGATGAGCGCGTTCAAGCGCTTCCAGGTCAATTTCAATGCCCAAACCGGGCAGGTCGGGAAGCGCGATCTCTCCTCCTGAAATTCGGTACGGATTCCTGGTAAGATGCTGGCCATCCTGCCAGATCCAGTGCGTATCTATTGCGGTGATCTTACCCGGTGCGGCGGCGGCGACCTGGGTGAACATCGCCAGGGAAATATCAAAGTGGTTGTTTGAATGGGATCCCCAGGTCAGCCCCCAGTCCCTGCACATCATTGCAACCCGCACTGACCCCTGGAGCGTCCAGAAATGAGGATCGGCAAGCGGTATATCGACGGATTTGAGCCGCACCGCATGCCCCATTTCACGCCAGTCGGTTGCCACCATATTTGTAGCGGTGGGAAGTCTGGTCGCGTTCCTGAATTCCGCCATGATCTCGCGACCGGAAAATCCATCTTCTGCGCCGCATGGATCTTCAGCATAAGCGAGCACATTGTTCAGCCCGGAACATAATTCAACCGCCTCTTTTAGAGACCAGGCACCATTGGGATCTATGGTTACCCGGGCAGCGGGAAACTGTTGTGCAATTGCGGTGACCGCCTCGATCTCCTCTGCCCCCTGAAAAACACCGCCTTTGAGTTTAAAATCCGTGAATCCATAGACATCTCTGCTAGCTTCGGCAAGACGGACAATTGCCTCCGGGGTGACGGCTTCCTCATGCCTCAAATTGAACCAGTCCTCTTTTCCGCTATCTGCACACTCATAATCGAGGTCGGTCTTGGTACGATCTCCCACATAAAACAGATAACCAAGCGCCTCGACACGGTCTCGCTGCTGACCTTCCCCAAGCAGGGCAGCCACAGGAACCTGCAGATATTTGCCGAGCAGATCCAGCAGTGATGCTTCAACTGCCGTGACGGCATGAATCATCACGCGTTGATCAAATGTCTGGAGTCCGCGTCCACTGCTGTCTTCGTCCGAAAATTTGGCTCTAATCCGATTGAGGATTGTGTTATATAAGGCGATCGGCTGGTCGATAACGAGACCTTTAGAATTTTCCAGAACCTGTCTGATTCGTTCACCGCCGGGAACTTCGCCTACGCCGGTTGCGCCGCTGCTGTCCCTGAGGAGTACAACATTGCGCGTAAAGTAGGGACCATGGGCGCCGCTCAGGTTCAACAGCATGCAGTCATGGCCGGCCACTGGGATTATCCGCATTTCGGTGACAACAGGTGAACTGCAGTCGATATGATTGGCTTCATTCATTCCAAATACCCCTTGGAGAAAACATTGCGGTACTATTCCGATACGAGTTGAACTAGAAGTAGATACCAGATGCCCAGTTCACGACTAATTTAGGCATGATTACACCACACCTATGTTAGCGCTAACACTAGTTGTTGTCAACCTCCGATCAAGCTCACGCATGACTTTTGAATCAAGAAAAATATTTCTCCTCTCTGCTCGCAGATGAAAGAGATGCCGGGCTGACAGAGAAGTGGGAAATGTATTTTATCGACAGTCTTCTTGCATTCCTTACTACAACTATTTATGTTAGCGCTAACTGAAATATTGGCAGGAGCATTACCGGATGTATTAAATGAGTCGAAAATCAAAAAGAAACACAGAGAAGACTGAGGCGCCCTCAAGCCGTATGAAAGGTGATGTGACACTGGATGTCGTCGCCAAAATTGCCGGGGTATCTGCCATTACGGTATCGCGCGCGATCAATAAGCCAGAAAAAGTCGCACCAAAGACGTTGGAAAAAGTCAATAGGGCTATCGTCAAGACCGGTTATGTTCCGAATCTGCTGGCTGGGGCCCTCGCTTCGCGAAGCAGTAAACTGATAGCCGCCATCGTACCATCAATCGCCAACCTGCTCTATGCCGAAACGATACGGTTGTTCAGCAACCGGTGCAGGGAAGCCGGCTATCAAGTGCTTCTCGGAGACTCCGGGTATCCCGAAGTCCTCGAAGAAGAGCTTGTCGCAGCTATTCTGACCCGCCGGCCTGACGGCATCTTACTGACCGGCGTAGACCATTCTCCCGCCTGTCGGAATCTGTTGCTTTCGGCCAACATACCGATCGTTGAAACATGGGATATTACGCCAGCTCCGCTCGATATCGTTGTTGGTTTCAACCATGTCAAAGTAGGCCAGACCGTGGCCTCATTCATCAAGAAAAAAGGTTACAAGCGTGTTGCTTTTGTTACCGCCGACGACACTCGCGGTGTGCTGCGCAGGCAATCCGCCCAGCAGGCCCTTGAAGAATACGGCTATAAAGATTTTTTTACCGCTTCGGTACCCGCTCCTACCCATATGGGGTATGGCCGTTCGGGAGCGCAGGTTATTTTAGATCAGGGCTTCAGGCATGGAGTTATCTTCTGCAGTTCCGATACTCTTGCCCAGGGAGTAATCGCTGAACTGCAGGCCAGATCTTTAAAAATCCCAAAAGATATCGCGGTCATAGGGTTCGGAGACCAGATCTTCTCACCTTACCTGCATCCGCCACTGACCACGGTCCATATCGATCGTGAGCGGATCGGCAGGGAAGCGGTGGAGGCCTTACTCGCCCGCATCAGCAATCAGCCGATTAAAACCAACATCATCGACATCGGCTTTTCCATGCTTGAGCGGGGATCAACGTAAGCCTGTTGCGGTTAATCAATGAATTTCGGGCTCTGGCACCCCTTGGTCTCTGTATTCTAAAAAATCAAAATCACAGCCGTCGTTAGCCTGAGTGACGTGTTCGATGTACATCTTCGTGTAACTGCGCACATACTTTTCAGGAGGAGGCGACCAGGCTTCTTTCCTGCGTGCCATTTCTTCTTCGGATAGCTTCACCTCGATCTTTCGTGCGTCAACGTCAATGTCGATAATATCCCCGGTTTTTATAAGCGCCAGCGGGCCACCGATATAACTTTCCGGAGCAACGTGCAGTACGCAGGCTCCGTAGCTGGTCCCGCTCATTCGCGCATCGGTAACCCGCAGCATGTCGCGCACCCCTTGCTTGAGCAGTTTTTTCGGTATGGGGAGCATTCCCCATTCGGGCATGCCCGGACCGCCTTTCGGGCCGGCATTGCGTAAAACCAGAACATGATCTGGCGTCACGTCGAGATCGTCTCGATCAATCTGGGCAGCCATGTCATCGTAGCTGTCGAAAACGAGCGCCGGGCCCCTGTGCTTCAAGAGACTGGTATCGCACGCTGCCACCTTCATCACCGCACCATCTGGGGCAAGGTTGCCGTATAGGACCACGGTTCCTCCTTCCGGGTAGATGGGGTTGTTTATGGGTCTTATCACATCCTCGTCAACAACTTCGGCGTCCCTGATGTTGTCGCCCAGGGTACGCCCGTTGACCGTCCCTGCATCCAGGTGCAGTTTTTCACTGATCACATTGAGCGCTGCAGCACATCCGCCTGCATAGTACCAGTCTTCGGCAAGATATTTTCCAGAAGGCCGCAGATTCAGAATCACCGGGACTCTCTGGGCTACGGTATCGTAGATGTCCTGCTCGAGAGGGACTCCGGAACGTCTGGCCATGGCAATCAGGTGGACAAAGGCATTGGTTGACCCGCCGAAGGCCATCAAGGCCGTGCAGGCATTCTCGTATGCCTGCACGGTGCAAATATCGTTGATCTTCAGGTCATCCCAGACCATTTCAACGATGCGTCGCCCCGAACCGGAGGCCATCCGGTTGTGGTTCGAATCGACGGCCGGAATCGTTGACGCACCCGGCAAGGTGAGGCCGAGGGTTTCTGCCAATGCAGTCATGGTCATGCCGGTTCCCATGGTCATGCAGAGCCCCGGCGAGCGGGCGATTCCTTCCTCGATTTCACGCCACTGACATTCGGTAATATTGCCTGCCCTCAGTTCTTCCCAGTACTTCCACGCATCCGAACCGCTGCCCAGGGTCTGACCGCGCCAGTTTCCGTTTAACATCGGCCCGGCCGGAACATAGATGGTTGGCAGGTTCATGCTTGCTGCCCCCATGATCAACCCCGGAGTTGTTTTATCGCAACCACCCATCAGGACGACTCCGTCGAACGGATGATGACGCAGGATCTGTTCCACCTCCATCGCCAGCAGGTTGCGGTGCAGCATCGGAGTCGGCCGCTCCATTGCCTCGGCAAGGGTCATTGCCGGCATCTCGATTGGTATGCCGCCGGCTTGCCAGACACCTCGCTTGATCTCATCTGCCCGATCCCTGAAATGAGTATGGCAGGAGTTAATCTCGCTCCAGGTATTGATTACCGCAATCACAGGTTTTCCGATAAACTCCTCTCGAGCATAACCCATCTGGAGCATTCGGGACCGGTGCCCAAAAGAACGCAGATCCGAGACTCCGAACCACCGGTGGCTGCGCAAATCCTCAGCTCGCTTGCGAGTCATATCGACACCTCTTCTATTATTTGTTGACCGTTGAGACCAGCATGCCCGAATCATCAAAATTGATGGGTTGCGCTTCGCCGACGATGTTTAGATCCGGATTTTCAGTGATGTGGTCGAGGTAGACCTGTGACATCTGGATAAGCTCGAGATCCTTGGTGTTGCGGATCCGCACGATGCTCGGATGCTGCCGGATTCCGCCGATCAAGGTGTGAAGGGCATAAGAAAGCGCTTCCCGGTCACTCTCGGCAATTACCGGGATCTTTGGAGACAGCAGGGAATTGGCGGTTAAGGCGTTCGTATAGGTAGTTGTCAGGTCGATCTTTTCAGCGCAGCGTTTGGTAGTGAAATCGGCCAATCCAAGACCTATTGCATTGCCGGCTGTCGCCTCACTCAGATCCCTGACGATGATGCGCCCGATCGACGGTGCCGAAAAACCAGGGAGCCCCCAAGGCGACCGGCCGGTGACATTGGCGTCCATCCCGCCTCCGCTGAACTCCTTGCCGATCTCATCGACGATCAGAACATCGATTTTGTCCATTAATAAACGCCCCATGATTCGCTTTGACTCTCGCAATAGCTCCGGCTCCCTCGGCAGAAACTCTTCGGCTGCCAGAACCTCCACCCCGGCGAGTTTTCCGTAGGCATTCTCGATAAGCCCGATTCCTGCAAGGACGGGTAGCCTGGAGAGGCTCAGCGCTGCTGCTGCGGGAAGCACTTCAGCAAATCGATCGAATCCCAAGCGATGAGCGGCAATCGCTCCCCTATGCTTGCCGAGGCCGATGACAAGCATCTTTACCAGACCACTCTCGTACTCGGCCTTATAGACGTTGTGGGCTTTAATCCGGTTGCAGACGACAATCCCATCGGACTCATAGGCGAGTGCATCGCAGAACACCTCGAGACCATGCTCGGTTGTTCCAAGTGAGACTGCTTCCATTGAGGAACGGATGGGAGTTCCAAGATACTCTTCCGTCAGTCCCAGATTTTTCAGGACTTCTGTCTGGCCCTCGTCCGTGGCTCCCCCGTGACTGCCCATGGCCGGGATAATGAAGACCTCGGCTCCTTTCTCCTGCAGCAGTCTGACTGTCACCTGAAGAACGGTGCCGATTCCTTTGATTCCCCTGCTGCCAGCTGTGACCGCAATTTTTTTCCCGATAAGGGACATTTCGGTCAAAGAATTCAACCCTGCCGTCAGGGCCGAGGCCACGTCTTTGACCTCCTCAGCTGGAAACTTCTGGCGCACCGGATACATGACAGGCAAGCCGGGAAAAGTCGCCTGGCCGAACCGGGCCCTGATAGGAGGAATCGAAAGCACCGTCATTTACTCACGGTACGACGAGCATCGCGCCATTTCTGGTAGAGCGGCAGAACCGTGCAAATTGCGGCACAGGCAAGAAAGCCAAGGCTGATCGGCCGAGTAAAAAACACCGTCCAGTCCCCCTGAAACATGATTAGGCCTTTTCTGAACTCTGACTCTGCCACGGTACCGAGAATCATGCCAAGCACCACAGGGGCGGTACCGTAGCCGAAACGATTCAGAAAATATCCGAGAACTCCGAAAATAAGCAGCAGGTAAACATCGAACAGGTTACCAGATACGCCATACGAGCCGATTACGCAAAAAAGCAGGATAATCGGGATCAGCAGACTGCGGGGAACCGCCAATACCTTTACGAACACCCGAATGCCGAAATACTGGAAAAGCATCATAAAAATATTGGCGATAAACAACGCGATAAAAATACCGTAAACGACGTCGGCCTGATCGGTGAACAGCAGCGGACCGGGTCGCAACCCCTGGATCATCAAGCCCCCCATCAGCACGGCAGCGGCTGCTTCTCCCGGTACACCAAGGGTTATCATCGGGATGATCGCCCCTCCGGTCATCGCGTTATTGGAGGTTTCTGAAGCAATCACACCCTCGTCATGACCGGTGCCGAACTTTTCCGGCGTCTTGGAAATCCTGCGGGCCTGATCATAGGCAACGAAAGAGGCAACCGAGCCGCCGGCTCCGGGTATCGCTCCTACGGTGGTGCCAATTATGCAGCTCAAGAGAACCGTCTTCCAGCGCTTTAATATTGTCGAAAATCTCAGGTGCACTGAACTGACCTGCTTTTGGATCGCTGCCCCCTTACGCTTCAGGATCTCTTCTGCATCGGTAAGGGCCTGACCCACGGCAAACAGGCCTATCAACGCCGGTAAAAATGCCACTCCAGAAAGCAGTGACATCTCCCCGAACGTATAGCGGGCGGAACCAGTCGTCGGATCCAGACCAACCAGCGATACAAATACCCCAATCAGCCCCGCTACGATACCCTTGGCCAGCGACTTACCGGAAACCGAGGCGATAATCGTCAGACCAAAAACCGCCAGAGAAAAGTATTCAGCCGCCCCGAATTTCAGGGCGAATTCGGCGATGGGCGGCGCTGCAAGGCTCAAGACGACGGAACTGAATATTCCTCCCACGAAAGATGCTGCGATGGCGATGCCAAGAGCCCGGCCAGCCTCGCCTTTCCGGGCCATCGGGTAAGCGTCAAGGGTGGTGGCAACCGATGAGGGCGTGCCGGGAATATTGAGCAAGGTTGCCGAAATGGAACCGCCTGAAACGGCACCGCAATAGGTACCGAGCAACATACCGAAACCCATGACTGGGGGCATATCGTAGGTGAGCGGCAGCAATACCGCAATACCCATCGCCGCGGTCAGTCCGGGCAAAGCGCCAAAGATGATGCCGAGAATGGTGCCGCCGGCAATAGCGATGATAACCTTTACCTGTAATACCAATCCCAGTGCATCTGCGTAGTGGGTAAAATCAATCATCGAAAAGATCCCGATAGATGAGCTTTAGGGTAAAGCCAGCCTGAACACCGTGTTGAACATAAAGTAGAGCAGAATCGAAACTGATGAAAAGAACAGGACAGAGAAAGCAAAACCTTTTAGCGGTGACAGTTTGCCTGTTTCAAACAAAATCAGTAGCTGATGAACCGACACCAAAAAAAGAATACTTGAGATTATGAACCCTATCGAATCCATCACGAAAATATACCCGAACAGAAGCAGTAGAATTCCGGTCAGAAGAAAGAACCGCCTGGCTGCACTGACCTCGTATGGGCCGCTTTTGTCGTTGTTGCGCAAACTCTGTATGAATATGATTACCGTGAGAATCTGAATGAACACACACACCCAGAAAGGAAAGAAGGCGGCCCCGACGTCCGCGGGCCCGCCTTTCGGATCTTTCATGATCATTGCCTGGTAGGTGCCGAAAGAAAATATCGCGAACACTCCCGCCGCGAACAAAGAGTCACCATTGAGTCTCATCTCTTAATCCC
>JARFQM010000425.1 GCA_029287755.1 Desulfofustis sp.
AATTGCTTCGGCCAAGGCGGTACTCACCCAGGACGAAATGGATCTCGGCGTGGTCCTGGTGGACATCGGCGGCGGCACGACCGATATCGCCGTCTTCTACGAGGGTACCATCAGGCACACCTGTGAACTGGGGCTCGGGGGGCACAACCTGACAAACGATCTGTCCGTGGGCCTGCGCACACCGCTGGCCGAAGCCGAGCGGCTCAAGGAGGATTACGGTAGCGCCCTGTCAGCGGTGATCAAGACCAATCATGTGGTCGATGTGCCCTCGGTGGGCGACAGGGAGCCGCGTCGGGTAACCCAGAAAGTGCTGGTTGACATTATCGAGGCCAGGATGGTGGAAATTCTCGAAATGGTCAACAGGGAACTGGTGGTTTCCGGTCAGAAGAACAGAATCAACGCCGGAATCGTCCTGACCGGGGGGACCTCGCTGCTGGTTAATCTCGTAGACCTCGCCGAGCAGATTTTTGACATGCCGGTAAGGGTTGGATATCCCAGCGGAATCGGCGGCAGAGTCGATGATGTATACACCCCGCGCTGCACCACCGGGGTCGGCCTGGTGCTGTACGGAAGGGACCATCAGATGAGCGCCATGGATCAGGACACGGGCATGGTGCATAAAATGAAAGGGCTGTTTAAAAAAATAATGTAGAAGAGGACTTTTTTGTTTATGCGGGCACGATCAGATGCTATAGTTCCTATGCCAAGGAACCTTACCTTTTTTCCTGCCCTAACTATTGAGAATCAAAAGATATTGGGAGATCAGCATGCCGTTCAGAATGGCTGAGACAGAGAGCGTTGCGGTAGTCAAGGTGATCGGCCTTGGTGGGGGGGGCGGCAACGCCATCAACACCATGGTGGATAACAAGCTCCAGGGAGTCGATTTTATTGTCGCCAACACCGACAAACAGGCCCTGGACCAGTCAAAAGCCGATATCTGCGTCCAGTTGGGGCCATCCATAACCAAAGGTCTCGGAGCAGGGGCCGATCCGGAGACCGGGGCCCAGTCCGCCCACGAGTCGATGGAGGAGGTCAAGGAATGTCTGCTGGGCAGTGACATGGTCTTCATCACCGCCGGACTCGGGGGAGGCACCGGCACCGGGGCTGCACCGGTGGTTGCCAAGATCAGCAAAGAGCTCGGCGCCCTGACCGTTGCCGTCGTCACCAAGCCATTCAATTTCGAAGGCAGGCAGCGGCTGCGCAACGCCGAGGCCGGCTGGCAGGAGTTGCATAAGTACGCCGATACGATCATCACCGTGCCCAACGACCGGTTGCTGAGTCTCATGCAGAAGACCTCCAAGCTCGCGGACATGCTGTCGCTGGCAGATACGGTATTGCTCCAGGCCGTCAAGGGAATTACCGATCTGATCAATGTGCCCGGTCTGATCAATGCCGATTTCGCCGATCTGCGCACGGTCATGAAGGAAGTGGGCCCGGCCATTATGGGCTCTGCCTCAGCGGTTGGCGAAAATCGGGCAGTGGAGGCTGCCAAGCGGGCCATCGATAACCAACTGCTCGAAGATGTCGGCATTGACGGTGCCCGCGGTCTGCTGATCAATATTTCCGCCACCGAAGAGAGCTTTACCATGGCCGAGTTCATGGAAGCCTCGGCGCTGATCCAGGCGAAGGTCGATGAGGATGCCAAGGTGGTCATCGGCGCACTCTACGACGAGAGTCTCGGCGATGAGCTTCAGGTGACCGTGATTGCCACCGGTGTCGGCGACGTCAGCACCCGCGAGAGAACCATCGCCCAGGTCGGCGATCTGCCCCATAAGCAGAAGTATGATGCACCGGTGAAGCATCCCAATACTGTTGAGCCGATTCGTACCCACCACCCGCTGAAGCCCGAGGCCGAAAGGCAGCAGCCTTATAAGCCGGCCGTGGCGAACCGGGCCCCCAAGGCTACCGTATTGCCCGGTTCCAATTTCGACGCCTTTGATAATTTCGGGCCGACCCGCAGCCACCGTTCTACCGAAAAGGAAGAGCAGAAACCGATGGAGCGGATCAATGAAGACTATCTGGAGACCCCGACCTATCTCCGCAAGAAGGCCAATTGAGAACGGGCAGATGCGTTGAGGGCTCTTGGATCGCAAACGACAGGCAACATCGCGCAGCGTACCCTCCCGCCGGGGGTTATCCAGAGCTGAACTGCTTGACAGAGAGCGGGGCACTTACCTGAAAAAATGGCAGGGGCTGCTGCCAGTCGGCCTGTTCTATCCCAATCGTTATCAGGTTGGCATGTCCAACCTGGGGTTTCAGCTTGTCTATCGTCTGCTCAACGAGCATGAAGGCCTGGTCTGTGAGAGGCTGTTCCTGCCGGAGCCGAACCAGGCACTTGTGTCGGTGGAGTCGGGACGCCCGCCGCGCGACTTTCCGATTATTTTCATTTCAGTCAGCTTCGAACATGATTATGCCAATCTGGCGCGCTTCTTCCTGGCTTCAGGCCTTGAGCCGCTGGCTCGCGAGAGAAGAGAAGAGATAACGCCCGGAAATCCCCTGGTGGTGTGCGGCGGGGTCGCCGCCTTCATGAACCCTGAACCGCTCGCCCCCTTGGTCGATATTTTTGCAGTTGGTGAAGCCGAACCCCTGCTGCCGACGCTGATCGGCCAGCTTGCGGGCAACGATCTGGGTGATCGCCGGCGGTTGCTCGCCACCCTGAATCAGGATTACCAGGGTTTTTACGCTCCCGGCCTTTATCATCCCCTCTACGACGGCAAGGGCCGGTTTGAACGATTGGAGCCGGAAGCAGGCCTGCCTGAGCGTATCCGCAGGATCGGCCTGGAGAGCACCGATTATTCTGCCCACTCGGAGCTCCTCACCCCGGAAACAGAGTTCGCGGATCTGTACCTGACCGAGCTCGGGCGGGGCTGTTCCCGGGGCTGCCGATTCTGCGCCGCCGGCTTTATCTATCGCCCTCCCCGGTTGTGGGATATCGAGGCCATCCTTAACAGTCTAAAGGAACGGCCCGATGGAATCGACCGGATCGGCCTTTTGGGTATGGAGATGACCTCGCGCGATAATCTCGACATGATTGCCGCTAACCTCAGCGCCGACGGCTGCTCCCTGTCCTTTTCTTCACTCCGGGCAGACCGGATTTCCGACAATCTCGTCGGCCTGCTCAGCGATTCCAGCCTGAAGAGCGTGGCCATTGCCCCCGACGGAGGTTCGGAACGGCTGCGCCGGGTGATAAATAAGCAACTCACTGCCACGGACCTGCTTGGTGCCGCCGAGAAGCTGACTGAAGCCGGGATCCACCGCCTGAAGCTGTATCTGATGATCGGCCTGCCGACGGAAGCGCTGGAGGATCTCGAGGAGTTCGTTAACCTGGCACTGCGGATCAGGGAGGTCATGCATGCCATTGGCCGCAGCCGGGGACGTTTGACCGAGCTGTCGATTTCGGTGAACAGTTTCGTCCCTAAGCCATGGACCCCGTTTCAATACCATCCCTTCGGAGGCGCGGGTGAACTTGCCGCCGAGCATACCATTGAGGGACGGGAGGCGGTGCGACACCTCAAGGAAAAAATAACCTATCTGCGAAGCAGACTGGGTTCTCTCCCCAACCTTCGCCTGAAGTTCGATAATCCCGACCAGGCGCTCTTCCAGGCCGTATTGTCCCGCGGGGACCGCAGGCTTGCAGAGGTATTGCTGAATATGGCCGACTCGGGTATATCCTGGAAGCAGGCTCTGAAGCAGAGCGGTCTGGGGGAACAATTATTCGCCACCAGGCAATATGCACAGCACAGCCCTCTGGCCTGGAGCATCGTCGATCATGGCATCGATGACGACTACCTGTGGCGGGAGTATCGACGCAGCTTTGAGCAAAAAACAACCGCACCATGCGATACCGGGGTGTGTAGAATCTGCGGCGTCTGCCGCGACTGAGCGGTGATGATCGACATGGGAAGTGAAAATAATGACCGCGGCCGGCATCCGAAAGACGCCGGACTGCAGTCGTTTACCCTGGTAAAGTATTTTTCCTTCTCCGCCCTCGGTGCAATTCTGATTTTTACCATGATCCTCTCCTGGATCATTTCCAACAACGCCAAGGTGGTCATGCTCAAGCAGAGCGAAGACTATTCGCTGCTGCTGGCCGGCAACATCAACCAGCAGGTGTTCAGGCGTTTCGTGCTTCCCGCGGTGGTGCGCTACGGCCGGATCGCCCTGAGAAATCCTGATCAGTTCGGTTATCTGGACAAGATAGTCAGCGAGATCGTCCAGGGGCTGGACATAGATTCCGTCACTATTTACGATTCCAAGGAAAACGTCGTGTCCTACTCGACCCTGCCCGAACTGGTGGGTAAGCGGGACAGGGGCGGCATCGAATACGAAAAGGCGCTCGAGGGCGCAGCCAATTCCAGGTTCATCTACAGCGGCTCGATGTGGAGTCTGCTGTCATCCGACCCGCAGATCAGCTGTCAGCTCATGACTTTTATTCCGTTCAGGCAGGTAAGGGAGAGTGGTGAGGCGGGTGATGCCATCATGGGAGTCATCGAGATCGCCAAAGATCTCTCCAAGGACTACACCGCCATTTTAAAGCTCCAGGGCCGCATCATGATCGTCTCGGCGGTGGTGATGCTGGTGCTTTTCCTGGTGCTGCGCGTCATTGTCCTGCGCGCCGGCACTATTCTTGAGCGCAGGATGGGTGAGCGGATCAGGCTCAAGGAGCAGCTCGACAAGACCGAACAGCTGGCCCATCTCGGTACCATGGTGGCGACGGTCTCCCACGAAATTAAGAGCCCGCTGGGCATCGTCAGATCGACGGCCGAGATCCTCAAAAAGCGAATCGAGAAAGTGGCCCCGGGCAACGAGAACCTGGCCCAGATCATCGTCGATGAAACCGCCAGACTCAACACCATCGTTACCGAATTTCTCGATTTTGCCAGACCGCAGCAGCCCAAGCTGAAATCTCGCGATCTGCAACTGATTCTGGACAAAGCCATAAATTTCACCCGCTCCATGGCCGCCAAGCAGGGGGTGGAGATCGAGACAAGCTATACCGGTAATGGGATAGTCAGGGAGGTTGACGAGGATATGCTCTACCGGGCTTTTCTCAATATCATCCTCAACGGTATCCAGGCGATGGAAACAGGCGGCCGGCTGGTGGTCGAAACCCAGGAAGGAGAAGAAGGGCAGATCATTATATCATTCCGGGACAACGGTCCCGGCATGAGCGCGGAAAAGGCTGCCCAGGTATTCGAGCCCTTCTTTACAGACAAGACCAAGGGCACCGGTCTCGGGTTGGCCATTACCAAAAATATAGTAGAAGAACATGGTGGAGAAATCCGGGTCGAGAGCCGAGTGCAGGAAGGTACGCGTTTTGTCATCCTCTTCCCCTGATTCCCCCGGCCTGCTCGTCCAATCGCTGAGGTTTGCCGACAGCGGTCCCTACAGCTTCGCACTCGGACCGGGGAGCTGCACAGGTCTCGACGGCGTCTCCGGGGTGGGCAAGACCCGGTTGCTGCGGGCTTTGGCCGATATCGATCAGAGTACGGGCAGGGTGGTGCTGAACGGCAAGGATCGCGAGCACTACACGCCTCCTCAATGGCGCCGCCTGGTGGCACTGGTTCCGGCCGAATCGCGCTGGTGGCACCCGACCGTGGCGGAGCATTTACCCGGTGACCATGACCAGCGGCAGGCAGTTGAATTGCTGCAGGGCTGCGGTTTTGAGCCCGACATCCTCGGCTGGGATGTGAGCCGGCTTTCGACCGGCGAAAAGCAGCGGCTCAGTCTGGTCCGGGCCCTGATCAGAACCCCGCAGATCCTGCTGCTCGACGAGGCTGGCTCGGGGCTGGACCGGGACAACGGGGAACTGCTCGAGGGACTGGTGAGCAATTTTCTTGCCGATAGAGGAGCCGCGGCGATCTGGGTCAGTCACGATCCGCGACAACTGGAGCGGGTGGCCACGCTGACCATGACGATGTTTAAAGATCGCCTCAGTTTCTGATAGGACGTTGAAACAAGAGAGCTTCCTGGGAGGTGAGCCGAGAGATGAACGTTGCCATACTTTCTCCGCTTGATCTATCGATTGCCGCGGCCCTCATCATCATTCTGGCCGGTCTCAGTTTCAACCTCAAGCTCGGTCTGGAGTCTCAAATACTCATTGCCTCCATCAGGATGACCATACAGTTGCTGTTGATCGGACTGGTTCTGCACTATCTTTTTTCGTCGGGTTCCGTCTGGCTCATTATCCTGGTTTCCCAGGTGATGCTGCTGGCTGCGGGGAGGGAGGTTAGGGCCCGCCTGAAAAGAAAGGTGCGGGGCTTTTTTGGCTACCATGTCGGGGTGAGCGCGATGTTCGTCTCATCGTTTTCGGTCGCCCTGCTCGCCCTGCTCGTTATCCTGCGTCAGGATCCCTGGTATGAGCCGCGCTATGCGGTTCCCTTTCTGGGGATGCTGCTGGGCAACACCATGACCGGTGTGGCGCTGGCCGCCGATCGGTTGACCAGCCTTTTCTATGAACAGAGGGAGGTCATCGAGCAGCGTTTAATGCTGGGAGAAACCCGCTCCGAGGCGGTCAGCGATATTCGGCGGGACTGCATGCGCACGGGTATGATTCCATTGATCAACTCAATGGCCGCCACGGGACTGGTCAGCCTGCCGGGCATGATGACCGGACAGATTCTGGGCGGCACGCCGCCGATCGAGGCAGTGAAATACCAGATACTGATCATGTTTCTGATTGGGTCGGGGTCGGGGTTTGGGGTTATTTGTGCCATCTATATGATCGAGAAGCATCTGTTTGATGACCGCCATCGTCTTGTGCTTGACAAACTGCTGCCGGCAGGGTGAGGCGGCGGCCTAGTTTGAGCACAGCAATCATAACCAGATATATGAGAAGACTATGAACGAGAAACTGGATTTTATTTTCAGTCGTCGCAGCGTCAGGCAGTTCACTGAAGAACCGGTCAGCGACAGTCAAATCGAGGCAATCCTGCAGGCCGGCATGTCGGCTCCCTCGGCCAGGGCCAGAGATCCCTGGCGTTTCGTGGTTACCAGGAGATCTGCAGATCTTGAGATGATGCGGAAAATCGCTCCCAACGGTTCGATGCTCAAGGAGGCAGCAGCTGCCTTTCTGGTCTGCGGCGATATTGATCAGGCCCACGAGAATCAGGAATCATACATGCTGCAGGATGTGGCCGCCTGCATCGAGAATATGCTTCTGGCCATAAACGGTCTCGGGCTCGGGGGCTGCTGGATAGGAGTCCATCCGCGCCAGCCGAGGGTGGCAGGTATGAGAGACTATTTCAAGCTGCCGCAGTCGATCATTCCGATCGCCGTTATCGCCCTGGGCTACCCGGCCGTCAAGCCGGACAAGCGAACCCGTTACAGAGCCGATTACGTGCTGGTAAACCGTTGAGCATATTATCAATAAGCATTGAGAGGACAGCGCAGCGGCCCCGGCGGGCCCTGCACCATTAACCAATGAAAGACAAGAGAGTACGATGGGTAAGAAAGTAGTTGTAGTCGGAGCGGTAGCCGCGGGACCGAAATGCGCGGTACGAGTGAAGCGTCTCGACCCGGATGCCGAAGTGGTACTGATCGATCAGGACAGCCTGATTTCCTACGGTGGCTGCGGCATTCCCTATTATGTCTCCGGCGATGTGCCGGATGAGAAAGAATTGCGTTCAACCAATTTTCACATGCTCAGGGACGAATACTTCTTTGAGAAGGCCAAAGGGGTCACTACCCTGACCTCAACCCGGGTGACGGGCATCGACCGGCTCAGCAAAGTGGTCAAGGCCGAGCACGTGGCCACTGGTGAGGTGAAAGAAATAGGCTACGATAAGCTGCTGCTGGCCACCGGCAGCGAACCAATCGTGCCGTCGCTTGCGGGCCTCGATCTGGACGGAGTGTTCACCGTCAACAATCTCCACAAAGCCATAGAGATCAAAGACCGGATCGCCAAAGGCCTGGTCGGAAAAGCGGTGATCGTCGGCGGCGGAGCCATCGGCATCGAAATGGCCGAGGCTTTTAAGGATTTGTGGGGCATCGATGCGACCATCGTCGAAATGAAATCCCACCTGCTGCCCAGCCTGGTCGATTGGGAGATGGCCGATATTCTCGCCAAGCACCTGCGGGACAGCGGGCTCGAGGTGCGCCTCGAGGAGGCGGCCCAGGAGATTCTGGGCGACGAGCAGGGAAAAGTTCGCGGCGTCAGGACCGACAAGAAAGAGATCGACGGCGACATGGTAATCATCGCTGTGGGTGTACGGCCCCGCTCTGCCCTGGCCCTGGAGGCCGGGCTGCATGTTTCCCGCGGCGGCGCCATCGTGGTCAATGAACGCATGCAGACCTCCGATCCGGACATCTTTGCAGCCGGGGACTGCGTGGAGATCACCCACCTGGTATCGGGACAGAAATTTTTCGCCCCCCTCGGCTCGCTGGCCAACAAGCAGGGCCGGGTGGCGGGCGACAATATCTGCGGGATACCGTCCGTTTTTAAAGGCGGCGTGGGCAGTTTCATCATGAAGGGCTTTGACATGAGCATCGGATCGGCGGGATTGACCCTGCAGGGCGCCAGAGAGGCCGGGTTCGCCGCCGATATTTCGCTTACTTCGCCGATCGACCGGGCCCATTTTTACCCGACCCAGGCAGTCACGTGCTTCCTCATGGTGTTTGACCGCCGAACCAGGCGAGTGCTGGGTCTGCAGGGAATAGGCCCGATGGGCGACGGCATTCTGGCCCGTATTAACGGAGCCGCGCCCCTGCTCTGCGAGGGAGGCGTCATCGAAGACTTCAATAATATTGAAATGGCCTATTCGCCGCCATTTTCGGCAGCCATCGATTCGATAAACGCGGCTGCTTATGTGGCTGAAAATCTGTGTGACGGAAGGATGCGCAAGATCGACATGGGGGAATTCTTGGCCTACATGGAGAATTCGGCTCTGCAGCCGGACTGGGTCATGCTTGATGTCCGCCATCCCAAGCAGGCCAGGCCGTTCGTCGACAAGTTCGGCTCCGGGCGCTGGCTTTCCCTGCCCTATGACGAGGTCCGGGAGCGCTTTGCGGAACTGCCCCGGGACAAAACCATGGTCATCATCTGCAACGCCGGTTCCAGGTCATATGAAGTCCAGCGTTTTCTCGATCACCACGGCTACTCGAACAATAAGGTGTTGGCCGGCGGCATCAATGTGGTCAAGCGCATGAATGTGGACTGGCTGCCCTCTGCACAGTGACATAAGCCCAAGCCATCCCCTCAGACTGCGTTGCTCGCTGTGGCTCCTGCTCACAGCCTGCCAGACTGCTCCGCCGGCTCCTCACCCGCGCCTTGTCTGAAGGGGCGCCTTGGACTTGTGTCGCTGTGTATAAAAGTAAGAAGAGCCATTTGCAAAACGATCTTTTCGCCCATACTCTGCGTTATGCTCAAAATTTTATCCTCGGAATACCAATTATATGCCTGTGGTAAAATTTCTCGCATGCCTTGATTTTGAATGAAAATCTTAGTTTTGCACAAGGCTCAGAAAATATGAAATTGAGGGACATGATGGGTAATGTGTCCCCAGCAGAGGTCAACTGAGCAAGGCGGGTATCCGGTCGAAGTAGCGGCCCACTTCAGAAGGGTTGTGGGCAT
>JARFQM010000445.1 GCA_029287755.1 Desulfofustis sp.
GACTGATCCGGCGACCCCCGAGCTCTCCACTCAGGTCAACTCGTCGGCAGCGTCAGATGTGTATAAGAGACAGGAGTAAACGCATTTACCGTTCGATAAAAGAGCCGATTCGAAAAAATCCGACGGCGGATGAAAAATGGCGCGGCGCCGATAGAGGCCTCATTCTGTGTTGGGAAGAAGGAAGGGAACTGGCTGCAACTCAGCCCAAACTGGCGAAACGTGCCCAGCGGGGCGAATTGCCGATGCTGAGCTGGAAAGGCGGCGTTAAACGCAGTCCCAAGAAGAAGAAAAAATCGGGGTCGTTCTGTTACCTGGCCCAGTGGCAGGGGCTCAGGGGAGATGACCTCGACATAAACCTCTCTGAAAAAAAGACCATCAAATGTTCCAGAACCGGTGTAAGGGTATCTTACTCGCTGGACTCCACCATATTTGCAGTTCCCTGAAATCGTAGTTATTCTTTTAGCCAATTTTCTCACACCCAGGCCGGTGCTCCGGTCGTGCTCCGATCAATAGACTTTTATCAACCACTGTGTGATAATTTTACTAAGGGATCCACCCACAACATTCCCGGAACAGAGACTCCATGGCGGGCAAATCATCCAGAGAAGTGCGGTTGAAAAAGATATTCTCTGGAATTGTAGGACAAACAATTCTGCTCTTTCTCTGGGGGTTCGCCGGGCTTGTACTGCTGGTCATCTCACTCCATTTAAATCAAATCGACGCCATCCCGCTCGAGTATGGTGCCGCGACCCTGCTGGTGTTGTTTTGCGTGGTCTGTTTTCTGCTGGCCAAATATCGTATCAACGCGCGGCGGGAAAAAGAATTCAGATATATACAGCAGATAGATCATCTTGCTGAACTCGAGGAGAGGATCGGCCAGCGTACCCGTGAGCTTGACCAGCGCAACCACCAGCTGAGCAAGGAAATTGCCGAGAGGCTGGAAACCGAAGCCCAGCTCAAACAGTCCAATGAACTTTTATCGGGAATCGTCGGCACCATCGAGGGCATCATCTACGTGGTCGATTTCGAAACCCATGAAATTCTGTTTGCCAACGACTATTTGCGCAGGCTGTTCGGTTTTGACCCGGTGGGGAAAAAATGTCACCAGCTTATTCACTCGGCCGAGGACAAACCCTGCATGTTCTGCAACAATCAGCGCCTACTCAGCACTGCCGACCAGCCGCTTGAACCCTATCAATGGGAGTATCAGAACCCCTTTAATAAAAAGTGGTATCGGGCCAAGGATCAGGCCATAAGATGGTCGGACGGGCGCTTCGTGAAGTTGGAGATTGCCATCGACATTACCGAACAGAAGAGTATCGAACACTTTTTGCAGGAAGCCCGCCGTCAGGCAGAACTGGCCATGGGCACCCGCAGTCGCCTGATGGCGCTGGTGGCCCATGATTTGAAATCTCCCTTTTATTCGATGACCCAGATGCTCAAACGAATACTGGCGAGGGAGCAGTTCGATCACGAAATCCACCGGCAGTTTCTGGAAAATATCGTGATCAACGGCCAGCGGATGCTGCAGATGATCGACAATTTGTTGTCCATGGACCGGCTCGAAACCGGCGGCATAAAGCTAGAAAAGTCGTTTTTCAATGTTCACGAAATGGCCCGTGAAGTCGTTCAGAACTTTATCAATCAGGCCTTCGACAAGGCCATCAGGATGATCAACTCCATACCTCCCGAGGTCGAAGTCTACGCCGATCGGCACCTCTATTTCGTGGTACTCAATAATCTTATGTCCAACGCCATCAAGTTCAGCCAGCGCGGCGGCACGGTCGAACTGTTGCTGCCCGACCCGCAGCGGCCCATGAGTGTGGCCGTCAAGGACAACGGTGAGGGAATGAGTCGCGACTACGCTGAAAACCTGTTCCGGACCGATATCAAAACCAGCAGCAAGGGCACCAAGGGAGAAACCGGCACCGGGCTTGGTCTGATATTCTGTAAAGGTATCATTGAGGCCCACCACGGTAAAATCCAGGTGGATTCTGAAAAAGGGGCTGGAACAACCATTGTCATTGAACTGCCCGAGTGCTGCAAGGTTGACTGTGCACAGGAGCAGGAAGAGGAATTCAGCGCTCCCTGAAGGGCAGCAAGGCGCGGCTTCTATGTCTTGTTCTGCTCCGCTGACGCAGGTCCGCCGGAATTGTCCGGCGGGGCCGGGCTGGATGGGCGCGCGCCCGCCTCGTGCTCTGTGAATCTCTCAGTTGCCCCTTCGACCGCATGTGCGGCCTGTTCGCCGCCTAAGGTGTCCGGCGTCTCGGTTCCCAGAACGGTTTCAACGATAACCCGGCTGGATATTTTATCCGGTGGCCGGGAGGGAATGATTTCACCGGTCTCGCTGGAATGGTGCAGTAATCCAGCGTCGACTAGCGTGTCCACTGTTTTTGCGACAAGTTCAGGAGGATAGTCCCGGTGGCTGTGGATCAAGTCGTCACTTAGTGTCTGTTCGGCCGAGTTGAAGCGCTCTCCGACGGTTCTGCACACATCGAGGGCAGCACTGAGCCGCAGAGACGGTTCGAATGTTTTGCTGGTGAAGTGGTAGGTCGGTTCATTTTGAATGGCATAGGCTAACTGGGCCCCGATGAGCACAAAGAGCCAGGCCACCCAGACCCAGGCCAGAAACAGCGGGATGGTGGCGAAAGACCCGTAAATGGCATTGTATTTAGCCACGCCGATCTGCATGCTGAGGTAGATATTCTGGGTCAGGAACCAGAAGAAGCCGGCGATGAAAGCGCCGATCATGGTTGGCAGCCCGCCGGTTTTGGTGTTGGGGAAGAATATGTAGATAACGTACAGGGTGAGGCTCAGGAAAAGAATAGGAACTCCCTTGAATAAAAGGGTCTGGAGCCAGATTATCGGGAGAAACTTATCCAGGTGCACGTTCAAGGCCTGGCTTTCCAGCATCGTGCCGGCGGCCAATGCGACGTTTATGGAAATTGGAAAGAGAATCATCAGGGCGATGTAATCGGCTACTTTTCGCAGGATCGAGCGACCGTCCTTGACCTTCCAGATGACGTTGAGCGATTTTTCTATCTGGCCCAGGACCAGGATCACCGAGAGAAAGATGCCCACTATGCCAAAGGTGCCGAGGGTGGCGAAGTTTGTCTTGTCGACGTAATTGAAAATTTTATCGGCCGCTGAGCGTAAATGGGATCCCAGATCCGCAGTTTGTTCATCGATCCCCTCTTCCTGAACCGTCTCAGCATCATCGGTCGAGGGCGCCAGCTGAAGAGCTGGCGCGGTTTCCTCCAGCGTGTCTATATAGGTGTAGGCCAGCTCACGGAGCTGATTCCCGCCGCCGAGTCCTTTCACAACCGCGGTGCTCATTGCCAGAATCGGCACCATGGACAGAAGCAACGCGTAGGTCAGGTAGCCGGCCCGAATAGTCAGCACGTTTTCCCCCATCTCTCTCAGACAGATCAGCACGATACGGGCAAGCCGGTGGAGCCAGCGGAGGGGAGCGGAACAATCCACCGGGATATCGTCGGCCCAGGTGAATACTCTACTTCGTTTCTCTTCTCGGCGTGCCAGTTTCTCAGAACGTCTCGCGTGAGATATAAGTGACATGACCTTTGGGGATCCTTCCTGTGCGGCGCTTAATCGCCCAGCTCTTTTTTGGTGACCGCCTCACTTTTGACCCTGTCGAGCAGATCGGCAAGGACCGGTTTTACATGCTCCCTGATGTCACCCGCGACGACAATGAAGAGAAGATCGTCCCCAGGCGTGAGAAGCCCTGAACGGGCCTCGATAACAATATCATAAATTCCTGGAAATTGTAAAAATTCTTCCCTGAGTGCAGCGATTCGACCGATATCGGCGTGCACTTCTATGGACGAAACTGGAGATCGATCCTGGCGGGACCAGCCCCGCACGGTACCGTTGTGTACCAGGACCATGCCGACATTTTCACTGAAGCCAGGCCGGCTTTTCATCTCGGCAATCGTTTTACTGATATCCATCACCTGCTCCTCCACCGTGGCCTGCTATACCGAAGATGATCATATCTCTTTCAATATCGGCACCTGGAGTGTGCTGGCCAGTTCCAGGCGGGTATAATTGAGGTTTTCATTGTATTTCTTTAATAACCAGAGAGGCACCTCGAACTGCTTTCGGCAGAGCTCCCATATCGTGTCGCCGTTTTTCACCCGATAGCTGCTAAAGCCGACCACCTGGTAGGAACTGAAGAAATCTTCCTGCAGTTCCTGGTGGAAATCGAAACGATTTTCCTCAAATGATGCTATTTTGGTGTTGATGAAATCGAGCTGGATCTTTTGACCGGGATGTATGTCACTGTTCTTGGACAGATTGTTGTTGATGCGGATGGAATTAGGGGTAACTTTGAGCCAGTCTGCCAGCAGCCGGATCGATTCGTCAGGCTGAACTTCGATGGTGCCGACGAGCAGATTGTTTCTTTTCTCGGGGTTGGAGACTTTCAGGTTGCCGGCCACCGTCAGATCCTGCTCGAAGGCTGGCTGCACTGAGCCGGTGGGCGGCGACTTCTTGGTGTCCTTTAGTTCGGGCAGGGTAGAGGTGGTGCCGGCCACCTGCACAGGTGAGCCAGCCTGGGACGAAGTCGGAATACGCAGGTTCTGGCCCACCCGAATCATCGCTTTTTTGTTGAGATTGTTGGCCCGAATCAGGTCCTGGACGGAGACCTTGTGAGCTTTGGCGATGGCACCGGCAGAGTCGCCGGAGCGCACTCGGTAGAATTTTGAGCGTTTCTGCTGGGAACTGAAGATGTAGGGCGGCGCGGCGCTCAACATTCTGCTGTTGTTAAAGCGATAGGGAAGTTTCAGGACGTAATTCTTGGGGATGTATTTTGTTCCCTTGAATACCGGATCGCGCAGGGCCGGGTTATATCTGCGCAGCAGTTCGGGGCTGATTCCCAGATACTCACATAGCTTGTCCGCCCGCGCATAAGCTGGCATTTTTACCGTAACCGCGCGCAGCGGCTGCTCCAGTTCGAGGCCGGAATTTTCCAGTTTGTGGGCGGCTTTTACCGCCGCCAGAAATTCCGAATAGAAGTTGCGCGAGGCAAACTTGAAATAGCCTTTGTTGTAGTTTTTGAAGATCCTCTCGTAGCTTCCTTCCTGTTTGACAGCCCGTTTCATTCCTGCCGGTCCGTAGTTGTAAGCGGTCAGCGCCAGCGGCCAGCTCCCAAGCTGCTCGTAATTGCGTCTTAAGAATTTGGCGGCGGCCCGGGCCGAGATGATCGGATCCCTGCGTTCATCGATTATGTAGTCAATGGTCAGATATTCCTTGCCGGTAGTGTGGGTAAACTGCCACATGCCGGCCGCTCCGAATTTACTGAATGCTTTGGGATTGAATGAGGATTCCACATGGGGCAGGTAGGCGAGGTCCTCGGGCAGACCGTGAGACCTGAAGATTCGCCTCAGCTCGTTCATATAGGCACCCGAGCGCACCACCCCCTCCCTGAAGCGCT
Source organism: Desulfofustis sp. (assembly GCA_029287755.1). The sequence continues at coordinate 5,453 of JARFQM010000445.1, forward strand.
CCTTCAGGCCGGTCTGGGCCCTGATATTTTCGGCGGCCTCGCGGTAAGCTGAGGGTGGCGCAGAAGCAGGAAAGAGAGCCGCGATCCGCTTTTCTTCCCTGGTTTTCGGAGGCGAATTCCCGGCCAGTTTGAGGAGAATGGTCCTGATGTGAGTCTTGACCTGGTTTATTTTGTTGCTGTTGTGCTTTCGAGCATCGGGAAAGCCATCTTCGAGCAGGGTGACGGTGGCGTATATGCGAGCAAGGTTGTGCTGGTCATGGATAATTGAAGTATTTACCGAATAGGTCGAGTATACTTTTTCCCAAAACGAAACATTGGTGGAAATTATATTATATTCCGGAAAGTTACGAGGATCCGCCTGGGCCCGCGCTGGGACAGGGCCGAGGAGCAGGCCGATCCATAATGCAGTGACGACCAGACTGGTAATTATCGTCGCAGAAGTTTTACGCGGGACTGGGGTCATGAAAAACAAAGTGAAGGTCTGGCGTTCGGGGATGCGTCCGTATAGCTGCGGAGCAATTTTATCACACTCCAGTGAAGGATTTCATTTATAATTTCTGCCCTGAGGATGCCTTGCACTCCACTAGGCCAATCATCATACGCAACGATGTCAGCAATTGTAATGCAATTTAAAACAATAACAAGGAGATAATGTGTACACCCCGATAGTGGCCACGTTGGGCTACGTTTTGTCGGAAGACGGCCGCAAGACCCTGCTCGTGCACCGCAATTTGCGGACTGACGATCCCCATTACGGCAAATACAATGGCTTGGGCGGTAAAATGGAGGCCCGGGAAAGCATTCATGACTGTATCTGTAGAGAAATTAAAGAAGAGGCCGGTATTATCTGCGAGGAGGTGGTGCTCAGGGGAACGATAAACTGGACCGGTTTTGGCCCGGCCGGAGAGGACTGGTTCGGTTTTATCTATCGGATAGAGAAATTCAGCGGCGCACCCTATGCCGAAAATTCCGATGGACGGCTGCTCTGGCATGAAGTGGATAAACTTCTGGAGTTGCCCATGTGGGAAGGGGATAAATATTTTCTGCCGCTGGTTTTCGACGCTGATCCAAGAATTTTTCATGGCTACATGCCGTATGAAAATAACCGGCCGCTAGGCTGGAGATACGTGCGCTGAGGGGGTAAGAGACGACAACAAAGCACCGCTCCAATAGAGGTTGCGGTGTTCAAGTACCATGGTATAGTCAGATTCAACGTTAACGTATAAGCGAGGGAAAAATATGGGAAGCGACAGCGAACTAATCCGTCTGGAACAATATATTGAACGCTTGCTGGACGGCTATGCAAAATTGAAGAAAGAAAAGCAGAATATCGAGCAGCGCCTCGTTGATCTGCAGGCGGAAAACGATAACTACAAGCAGGAGCTCGACTCGCTCGATTCAGAACGTGGGGTAATGCGCGACCGGGTCACCAGTCTCATCGGCCAGATCGAACAGTGGGAGACCGAGATTGCCGAGGACGCGGGCGGCGACGACTCCGCCGGCGGGGATGAGGAGGACGAAGAAGCTGAAGAAGACCCGGAGGACGGGGAACCGCCTGCAAAAAAGAAGAGCAAAGCTGGTAAGAGCGCCAAGGCCCAGAAGAATCTGTTCAGCGGCTAGCTGAAAGGCCGGGGCGGTTGTACCGTTTGATTCCAGCAATATAAGGCGTCGATAGACAATGTCAGAGTCTGAACGATTGGTAGAATTCACCCTCCTGGGACAGAATTTCGCCTTCTACACAGGTGCTTCCGAAAAAGAGATGGAGGACATCCTGTCCCTGGTCCGGGAACAGATTGAATCGGTCGGGGGCGGGGATAAACCTGGGGGAACAATCCCGGTCAGTAAAATCGCGGTGATGGCCTGCCTCAATCTGGCATCAAATTATAACAAGTTAAAACAAGAACATAGCCGCTACAAGCAAGAAACCTCAGCAAAACTCGAGGAACTCAGCGACCGCCTCGACTTCGTTCTCGTCGATGAGGGTTAGAGGGCGGGAATTTTTGCTTTTGTTTTGGTGTAAATCTGCTACAATATTGGTAAAGAAGTCTTCGAGACTTTTGCTATAATGTGGTAATTTTGACAAAAAAAGTGGTGTATTTGGGACCTGGCCGAATTGTGGCCTAGGTTGGGATTTTCCCTGCGCTGTTGGTGATTTGTAGTGTTGTTGAGCCAACTCCCATAAAAAGGGACTTACCACTGTTTTCGGAAGGAAGGTCGCATGACTTTCCTGAAGTCGGCACGCGAGTCCCACCTATTTCGATAGGTTTAACTTGTCCTGCAGACACGGCAGGGTGGGGAAATATTTTATGCTACGATGAGCGGCGGGAAGGCCGTTCATCGTTTTACTATATAGATGCAGTCGGTCCATAAGCCCGGCTGCCCTTGAGGCGTAACAGCGGTTAATTACAGAAGCGCCTTCGGATGAGGTGTAAAGAAATCTGTCGAGGAGTTCATC
>JARFQM010000456.1 GCA_029287755.1 Desulfofustis sp.
GCGCCACCAACAAGGATCTTAAGGAGGAAGTACAGCAGGGGCGGTTTAGAGAAGATTTGTTCTACCGGCTCAATGTCATCCACCTGGCCTTGCCTGCCCTGCGCGACAGGATGGACGACATTCCCTTGCTCGTCGATCATTTCATCAAGAAATGCGGGACCAATCTGGGCAAGGAGCGTCTCGAGATCTCACCGGAGGCGCTGCGGCTGCTGGTGAATCTGCCTTGGGAAGGAAATGTGAGAGAATTGGAAAACACCATAGAACGGGCTGCCATTTTATGTAATGAAGATATCATCGAACCGGATGACGTCCAGCCCGAATCGGTATCGATAGACAAGAGTTCGGAGTGGAGCAGGGAGGTGGATATCCTCGATTATATCCCCGACTCGGTTGAACTCAACGATGTGTTGTATACCGTTGAGGAACGGCTGCTGAAGCGGGCTCTGGAAAAGACCGGCCACGTGCAGGCCCGAGCGGCGGAGCAGCTCGGTATCACCAAGAGTTTACTGCAGTACAAGATGAAAAAGTACGGCATCAAGAAAAGGAAGTAGCTGCGGCTGCGAGCGCTGCTAGGCGTTGCTTCCCCATTTCAGCTTGTTTCTCAAGATGGCGAAATAGTCTTTTTCGGTGGAAACTATCAGGTGGAGCGGGTGCTCCGCCTGAGCCACCTCGAGAATATCACCTGGTTTCATTTCCCAGCCTTTCTGACCATCGATGATGATATCGGCAGCGGCGCTGGCGTCGTCCGCCTGCAACTCGGAGCTGACGGTTTTATCCGCCGGCAGGATGATTGGGCGGCTGCTGAGCATAAACGGGCAGATGGGCGTAACCAGGATAGTCTTCAGTCCCGGGTGGACCAGGGGGCCCCCGGCTGAGAGCGAATAGGCAGTGGAGCCGGTGGGCGTGGAGAGGATGAGACCGTCGGCCTTGTAGGTGGTAATGTAGTCGTTATCTGCCTTGGTGAACAGATAGAGCAGCCGATCGGCGGCGTTCTTGCTGATCACCACATCGTTGAGGGCATAGCGGTAGTCGGACGGCTCGCCTTCTCTCAAGAGGCGGGCTTTGAGCATTGACCTGAGTTCCATGGTCACCGCGCCGCCGATTATCGCCCGCAATGCCGGCTTGGTCTCAGTCTCTGTCAATTCGGTGAGGAATCCGAGATTGCCCAGATTGATACCTATTACTGGAACTTCATAGCGGGCAGCGGTTTCGGCCACATGGAGAAGGGTGCCGTCGCCACCCAGAATGATGCCCAGATCCAACTGAGGAGTCAGTTCATTCAAGGTCGTCTCTATGGACTGCCTGTTAAGCCAGTCCTGCAGACGCCGGGCGTAATCGGCGGCACTTCCGTTGTCCTTCTTGACGATAATACCGGCTCGCCGGACCTGGAAATCGTCGATACTGCGGACGAAAGGAGCGCGGGCTGCCATCAATTGCTCCCCAGTTCCCGCGAACGGTTGCAGGCAGACTCCACGGCTTCCATGACTGTTGCCTTGAAGCCGCCTGCTTCGAGCTGATAGAGGCCGCTGGCTGTGGTGCCTCCAGGGGAAGTAACCTGATCTTTCAGGAGGGCGGGATGGGTGTCGGATTCCTTGAGACACAAAGCAGCTCCCAGAACGGTTTGCACGCTTAGCTCGCGGGCCACCGCCCGGCTCAGCCCGGTCTTGACTCCTGCCTCTATCAAGGCCTCGATAAAGCTGAACACATACGCGGGGCCGGAGCCACTCAAACCGGTAACCGCATCCATTAATTTCTCCTCGACGATTACCGCGCTTCCCACCGCGGTGAAGAGCGACTCACCGAAAGCGAGGTCGGCGTCGCTCACCGACTGGTTTCGGCAGAGGGCGGAGGCACCCTGCTGTATGAGGGCGCCCATATTGGGCATAACGCGGATGATCGGGCAGCTCTCACCAAGATAGCCCTGGTAGAAAGAAATCGGCAGACCGGCGGCGATGGTAATAACGAGTTGCCCTTTGTGTCTGTCCATCAGATGTGACAGCACCGAGTCCATTACCTGCGGTTTGACTGCCAGTAGCACCACCTCAACTTCTCCAATGAGTGCTTCAAGGGCGGAGACGGTCTTCAGTCCGTAGGTTGTTTCAAGATAGTGGCGCCGCTGATCGACAGGTTCGGCCACCTTGATGTGGCCGGCTGTCAGGGTTTGAGCCTGAATAAGGCCCTTGATCAGGGCTTCGGCCATGTGGCCGCCGCCTATAAAGCCGATGGATCGGGTCATTGTCGTCACCGATGGATGATTTTCAGGACAATATCCATTAATTCTGCTATTCTACCATTTCCCCAAATTGAGGTCCAGATGACTTATACAAAAGTTCCGCGGAGTTGTCATAGGGTTTACGAGATAATTTTTTAAAACGAAGGTACGATCATGATCAACAAGGATTTACTTGACATACTCGCTTGTCCCCAGTGCAAGGGGCCTGTGGAGTTGACCCAGGACGAGAACGGGCTGGTCTGCGATAAATGCAGGCTGATGTATGAAATTATAGACGATATCCCAGTGATGCTTATTGACAAGGCTGTGCGGCTCGATGAAAAGGACGGTTGAATTGCCTAAGAGAGTCTCTTGAGGCCGATTTATACCTTATACCATCAGGCAAGGGCGCCGGCCATGGTGACTGCCTAGAATGGAGCAAGGCTGCACCGTCCGCTGCAGGCTCGTGCCTTGGTTGGGGCGGTGTCTTGAATGCCGAGCACTTTAGCGATCACTCATCTAGTATTTATAACAAAAATAACAAAAAGATATGCCAATCAAAGGAGATAACGACAAAAAGGAGTCCCAAAAATGGAAAAGGATGAACGACTAGCGCAATTGCGAACTACCTATCTGGTCCCCGATAATCATGGTGCCAGCGATTACTTCAGCCTGATCCGCGAACTTCTGAACTACAAGGAATCTGATCCCGCGGTACAGACTCATATACATCAGATTTACAGCCTGGTGGAAGATGAGATCATCAGCAACCAGGGCGTGCCGGTGAACGAGATTAATTTTGGCACCTCGGGGTGGCGCGGCATCCTGGGCAAGGATGTCTTCAAAAAATCGGTGCGTGCCGTTACCGAGGCAATTGTTGATCTCTACCGGATGGCTGAGACGGATCCGGCCCTGCATCCTCACCTGGGCCTTACCTCGATTAACGAGGCCCGGCGCCGAGGCTGCCTGGTGGGCTGGGACAACCGATTCGGCGGAGAGATTCTCGGTCGGTGCGTGGCGGATACTCTGGTGGAGCATGGTTTCAAGGTGTATTTCTGCGGGGAATCCACCACCGGTGTCTTGTCCGCCTCGCTGCTCGAACTCAAAGCCGCTTTTTCCATCAATCTCACCCCCTCGCATAACCCTCTCGATTACGGTGGCTACAAATTCAATGCAGCTGACGGGGGTCCGGCAGCCTCCGAGCTGACCACTATCATCACCCAAAAAGCGAGAGAGCGGATCAAAAATACGGCCGGGACCGAGGTCCGCCAGGTCACAGAACGGGGTGAGCTGGTGGAAACGGATTCATTGGCCCTCTGGCAGCGGCTGGTCGACAACAACAAAGAGGTACACCGGATCGACTATCGAGCACTGCTGGAAAAGGTTTCCGCGCATTCCGATATCGCAATTGTAATCGACTCGGTCCATGGAGCCTCAAGGTTGCATATCAAGCGCTTGCTTGGCCCGGCGGCGGTCCACCTCGAACATCTGCGCGGCGAGTCGGACGTAACCTTTGGCGGCATAGCTCCAGAACCATCGTCCGAGAACATGAGCGAGGTGACCCAGCGTCTCCAGGCCTGCTCAAAACAACTCAGGATCGGCGCGATAATCGACCCCGATGCAGACAGGATAAGGTTTACCGACGGTGATACCGAAATCAGCATGAACCAGTTCGGCGCCATGGCCTATCATTTCCTGCATGAATACAAGAAGCTGTCCGGCATGGTGGCCAAGACAGTCGCTACCTCCAATCTGGCCAACAGCGTTGCCGCGACTTTGGGGGAGGAACTTTACGAAACCAGGGTCGGGTTCAAAGAGTTCAAGCCGGTGATAGGCAAAGCGCTGGTTTATTTCGAGGAATCGGACGGCATTTCGGTGATCGGCCATACTCCTGAAAAAGATGCCTACATCGGCCTGTTGCTGGCCCTTGACATGGTAATCACCACCGGCCTCAATCTCGGCGGGATCAAGCAGGAGATGGACAGGAAATATGGCGAGTACTATCCGGAGCGTGATGGAGTGGCTGTCAGTCTCAAAGGAGAGCCATTGTTGACAGCGCTCGCAAGTCTTCAGAAGTATGACGTGGGCACTGCCGTGATGGTGGGGGATACCGAGAAAACCATCAAGGAGATCATCACCAAGGATGGCAGGAAGATGATTTTTGAAGATGACAGCTGGTTGATGATCCGCCCTTCCGGTACCGAGCCCAAAGTGAGATTTTATGTGGAATCAAGAGATCCGGGCGGTACTGCTGATCTCGTTGAGGCCGCCAGAATCATGCTTCTGGAAGCCGGTCTGCTTGACTGAAAAAGTCCGCCAACTACCTTTACTTATCGAAGGTTGCAAATCATCGGGCAAGTATTATTGTCGATTAGCACGATTTTAGATAACCGATAACTTTTTATGCAGGAGTAGGTGCGATGTGGTTGTACACCGATACGGTAACGGAACATTTTCAAAACCCCCGGAACGTCGGAGAGGTTGAAAACGCTGACGGAGTAGGCGATGTTGGATCGCTGGCCTGCGGGGATGCGCTCAAATTAACCTTGAAAATAGAAGATGACCGCATTGTCGATGCCAAGTTCAAGACCTTCGGCTGCGCCAGCGCCATCGCTTCGTCCTCGGCTCTGACCGAAATGATCAAGGGTATGGAAATAGCCGAAGCAGAAAAAATCACCAATGAGGATATCGCCGATTTTCTTGGTGGGCTTCCCAAGGAAAAGATGCACTGCTCGGTAATGGGAAGAGAGGCGCTGGAGGCTGCAATAGCCGATTATCGTGGAGAAAAACTGCCCAGCGCTGAAGGTGAGGTGGTCTGCGAATGCTTTGGCGTCACCGATGTGGAAATCAGCAGAGCGATCAAGGAGTCCAGCTTACGTTCTCTTGAAGAGATCACTAATTTCACCAAGGCCGGCGGCGGCTGCGGCAAATGTGAAGACAAGCTGGAAGCACTTTTGCGCCAGACAATTTCAGAAGGGCTTCAGATGGTCGAGATTGACAAAAAGCCCACCCGCATGACCACCTTGCAGAAAATCAAGAAGATCGAGGAGGTGCTCGAACGGGAGGTGCGTCCCGGCTTGCGGCTGGACGGCGGTGATATCGAACTGATCGACGTGGACGGCGATTTCGTCATCGTCTCCATGCGGGGGCAGTGCACCAGTTGTGCAAAATCTGAAACCACGATTAAAGAACTTGTGGAAAAGAAACTGCGCGAGCAGGTTCTTGAAACCCTGATAGTAGAGGAAGAGAAGTAATGGCTGCTGACAAGGTCGTCTATCTCGACAACAACGCGACTACCATGGTCGCCCCCGAGGTGTATGAGGCAATGGCTCCTTACTTCACCGAGCTTTACGGAAATCCTTCCAGCATGCACAGTTTCGGCGGCCAGGTTGGAGTAGCCGTCGATCGAGCTCGGCAGCAGATTAGTTCCCTGCTGGGCTGCGAGGCTGCCGAACTCGTTTTTACCAGCTGCGGGACCGAAAGCGACTCCACGGCGATCCTGTCTGCCCTGAAGGCCAACCCGGATAAACGTCACGTCCTTACCACCCGGGTCGAGCACCCTGCGGTAAAGAACCTGTGCGAGAATCTGGGCGTTATGACCGGCACCAAATATCGGGTAACCATGCTCAAAGTGTCCGAGGATGGCATGGTCGATTTTGACGAATACGTCAAGGCGCTCACCGAGGATACCGCCATCGTCAGCATAATGTGGGCCAACAATGAAACCGGAGTCTTGTTTCCGGTGCCCGAGATGGCGAAAGCCGCCAAAGAAAGAAACATCCTGTTTCACACCGATGCGGTGCAGGCGGTCGGCAAGATACCCATCAATCTGCAGGAACTCGATATTGACTATCTGTCGATGTCAGGTCATAAACTGCATGCCCCGAAGGGGGTCGGGGTCCTGTATATTAAGCGCGGCACGGCCTACGCACCGTTTATGACCGGCGGGCATCAGGAACACGGCAGAAGAGCCGGTACCGAAAACGTTGCCTCGATTATCGGGCTGGGGAAAGCCTGTGAACTTGCCGCTGCAAAGATGGAGGAGGAGAACACCAGGGTCAAAGCGCTGCGCGACAAGCTCGAGGACGGCCTTCTGGCCACAATTCCGAGGTCCATTTTAAACGGCAACAAGGAACATCGTTTGCCCAACACCACCAATATCAGTTTCGAATACGTCGAGGGAGAGGCGATTCTCCTGCACATGAACAGGTACAATATCTGCGCTTCCTCCGGCTCGGCCTGCACTTCGGGATCTCTTGAACCTTCGCATGTACTGCGGGCCATGGGGGTGCCATTTACGGCTGCCCACGGCTCCATCCGTTTTTCACTGAGTGTCTACAACACCGAAGAAGAAATAGACTTTGTTCTGGAAAAGATGCCAGCCATTATCGGCCGACTCAGAGAAATGTCACCATTCTGGCCGGAAGAGTAGCACAATTACTTTGGCACGCCGACCGAACCAAGTCTGGCAGCGTGTGAGTCGATGTTTCCTTGGTGTTTATCCCCGTCCTGCATCTAATTAGCCGCCTTGTTTCTCCTATCTGCTTAGAGGAGTTCAACCAAGCTCTTGAACCAATGCTCCGGATTTTTCCTAATCCACTGGATTCGCACATAAATAAAGCATGCCCAGCGGATGATTTTTGTGTGGCGGCAGGTTTTTTTTGTGTTATCATCACTGCTTGACATGATCGTCCGAACCGTTATAAGGTTCTTTGTATGCCGGTTTTTCTAGGCAATCCACCACATTAAACTCTTTGATGAAAGGGAGGTTTTCAATGGCTTTAGATCCTACGAAACATGCAGATTGGGAGATTGCACAAGATGCTGAGAAGGACATGTTGACGATCTACGAGATCGGCGAAAAGCTTGGTTTAACGAAGGAAGAGCTTCTTCCGCAGGGCCACTACATCGGCAAGATAGACTTCCGCAAGGTGCTTGATCGCCTGCAGGACAAGCCGGATGGGAAATACATCGACGTCACAGCCATTTCTCCAACCCCGCTCGGTGAAGGTAAATCCACTTCATCCATGGGTCTGGTCCAGGGACTTGGAAAGATAGGCAAAAGCGTTTGCGCTGCTATTCGTCAGCCTTCTGGCGGCCCGACGATGAATATCAAGGGCTCCGCCGCCGGCGGCGGTCTTGCCCAGTGTATTCCGCTCACTCCTTTCTCACTTGGTTTCACCGGGGACATCAACGCCATTATGAATGCCCACAATCTGGCAATGGTGGCACTTACCTCCCGTATGCAGCACGAACGAAACTACACCGACGAGCAGCTCGAGAGATTGTCCGGCATGAAAAGAATCGACATCGACCCGACAAACGTGGAGATGGGCTGGATAATGGACTTCTGCTGCCAGGCGCTCAGAAACATCATCATCGGTATCGACGGTGTTAACGGAAAGGCTGACGGCTTCATGATGAAATCCAAGTTTGGAATTGCCGTATCTTCAGAGGTTATGGCCATTCTCTCTGTTGCCAGAGATCTCAAGGATATGCGGGAGAGAATGGGTAAAATCGTTGTTGCCTACACCAAAAAAGGCAAGCCGGTCACCACTGAAGATCTGGGCGTTGCCGGCGCCATGACCGCCTGGATGGTCGATGCTTTAAACCCGTCTCTGATGCAGACTCTGGAGGGGCAACCGGTAATCGTCCACGCCGGTCCTTTCGCCAATATCGCCATCGGTCAGAGCTCTATTATCGCCGACCGCGTAGGGTTGAAACTTGCTGACTACCACGTCACTGAATCCGGCTTTGGTGCTGACATCGGTTTTGAGAAATTCTGGAACCTCAAGTGCCGTTTCTCTGGTCTCAAGCCCGACTGCGCAGTTGTTGTTGCAACTATCCGCGCCCTGAAATGCCACGGCGGGGCCCCCGTTCCCGTCCCGGGCAAGCCGATGCCTGAAGAATACAATCAGGAGAACGTTGAATGGGTCGCACAAGGGTGCGATAACCTTATCCATCACATCAAAACCGTCCGTAAAGCAGGAATCAGCCCGGTTGTCTGTATAAACGCATTCTACACCGATACCGACTCGGAGATCGCCAAAGTTCGTGAACTCTGTGAAGCGGAAGGCGCCCGGGTCGCTCTCTCCAGACACTGGGAGCACGGCGGTGACGGCGCGATCGAATTCGCCGAGACCGTTGTCGAAGCCTGTGAAGACAAGACCGAATTCAAACTTCTCTATGAGCTGGATATGCCGATCAAAGAGAGAATTGAACTCATCGCCAGGGAAGTATACGGCGCCGACGGTGTTGACTACTCTGCAGATGCCAACAGGGCTATTGACAGAATCCAGGCCGATCCTGAGCTTTCTAAAATGGGGATGTGTATGGTCAAAACCCACCTTTCCCTCTCCGACAACCCAGCCCTCAAAGGTGTACCCAAAGGCTGGAGACTCTCCATCCGCGAAGTTCTCACCTATGGCGGTGCAGGCTTTATCGTACCGGTTGCGGGAACTATCAGTCTCATGCCGGGCACTGGCTCTAACCCTGCATTCAAGCGTGTAGACGTTGATGTTGAGACCGGCAAGGTTGAAGGCGTATTTTAGGCAGGAATTAGTATTTTTAGTAAGAAAGGTGTAATATGAATCAGTTAAGATATAAATCATCATGTTACACCTTTCTTGAAACGTAAGAAGCCATGGCTACATCATCTGGAAATATTGCACGCAGACGCTCCTCGATTAAAAAGACCGTCAAGGATCAATCCGGAGCAGGCAGAATTAAGGTTGGGGAGTTGCTGAGTAAAGCCGGATATATTACGGCCACTCAATTTGAAACTGCCAAGAAAGAAGTACAGAAGAACGGCACTCGCATGAGCGCCGTTCTTCGCCAGCTTGAGTACATCGACGAGAATACGGTTTTCAACTTTCTGAGCCGCCATCATCACTACGTACCCGCCGTCATCAAGAACGAACCGCCGAGTCCCGATGCGGTAAAGTTGATGCCCTATGAACTGGCCAAGGAATATATGGCCTTTCCCCTTCGCCTGGCTGGTAATACGTTCCAGATCACCATGGCGGAGCCCTCTGACGCCGCTGCGGTCGAGGAATTGCAGGATGAACTGAAAAAGGAGTTGTCTGTTTGTGTTTCCACCGAGAAAGACATAGTAGAAGCCTATAAGAAATATTACGGCATCGACGATGAGGAAGCCCATTCCTTTTTCTCCTCGACGGCGGAAGAGGCTGAAGATGAGCTCTCCATTAAAGAAGTAGACGATTTCGGTGCCATCGTGGCCGAAGCGGCCGATGACTTTGAGATCGAGAGCGGTAGAGAGGACGACGGCCTCGACCAGTTCGCTGCCTCGGATGCGCCCATCATCAAGCTGGTAAACGGTATTCTTGTAAAAGCTGTCCAGGACCAGGTATCGGACATCCATATCGAACCTTATGAACGTTCAATGCAGGTACGCTATCGTAAAGACGGTTCCCTGTTCAAGTCGATGAACCTGCCCCTGACTATTAAAAATGCGATGATCGCCAGGGTGAAAATTCTGGCCGGGCTTGATATCACCGAGCGGCGGGTCCCCCAGGACGGGCGGATCAAAATGAGGCTGGGCAAAAACCGGGCCGTCGACTTTCGGGTATCCTCATTGCCGACCCTGTACGGAGAATCGGTTGTTCTGCGAATCTTGGACAAGAGCGCCCTCAGCGTCGATCTCACCAGGCTCGGGTTCGAGCCGCATACCTTCGAGATGCTCAAACGTTGTCTGGCGCGCCCTCAGGGGATGTTGCTGGTTACCGGACCCACCGGTTCGGGTAAAACGGTTACCCTCTATTCTTCTCTCGATGCGTTAAATAATGAAGATATTAAAATTCTTACCGCTGAGGATCCGGTTGAATTCAGTTTCAAGGGGATAAATCAGGTCAATGTAAACCAGGAAGTCGGCATGACCTTTGCCGCCGCCCTCAAAGCATTTCTGAGGCAGGATCCCGACATAATCATGGTTGGTGAGATACGTGATTATGAAACGGCGGAGATCGGGATCAAGGCTGCCATGACCGGCCATCTGGTGTTCTCGACCCTGCACACAAATGACAGTGCCGCCACCATCGGCCGCCTGGTCGATATCGGTGTGCCCCCCTATTTGATCGCCTCATCGGTGACCATGGTTCTCTCTCAGAGACTCGGCCGTAGACTTTGTCAGAAGTGCAAGAAGAAGATGAATTACTCAGAGACCGAGTTGCTGCAGGCGGGATTTCGTGAGGACGAGCTTGAGGATCTGGTTATCTACGGACCGGTGGGCTGTCCTGAGTGCAACGGGCTCGGTTATCGGGGCAGGGTTGGCTTCTTTGAGTTGATGGAAGTCACAGAGGCGGTAGCCAAGGCGATCAGTGCCGAAGTGCCCGAAGATCAACTGCGCAAGATAGCCATCCAGGAAGGTATGACCCCGCTCCGAGAAGCTGCCCTGCATAAGGTGCGCCAGGGAGTGACTAGTATTAATGAAGCGATGCGACGGACGGTGGCCCACGAGGAAAGTCTGCCCGCGTACCTCATAAATCCGGATGAAGAAATCTATGAAGATGGCGACATGATAATCCGGGAAGGTAATAAGGATATAGATTTCTTCGAGCTCATCCGAGGGTCTTTGACCGTAGTCAAGGGCGGCAAGAAGATAGCCGAACTGACAGAGCCCGGAGAGTACTTCGGCGAGATGGCCGCTATTTCAGGCGAGCCTCGATCGGCATCGGTCATCTCCAAAGGAAGGACCACTATTAAACGCTACCCGGGCGACAAATTGGAAGAGATCATTTACAAATATCCTGATATAGCGGCCAAGCTCTTTATCACCATGACCTCCAGACTGCAGAAATCAAACCAGATTACCGTCAAGCTGGCCGGCGGAGGGGCGAGAAAACCGGGACCACCGCCAAGATAGCAGGGTTCCAGTCCGACTGCAGTCTTATTTCGCTATTTCACCATGCAGCCATTGCAGGTAACGCTTTTCAGCGATGGGCGTCCCGGCCACGAAAAACAGTCGCTGGGAATTATCAGCGCGCTGCAGGCCTACGTGGAAGTTAAGGTGAGAAAAGTGGAGGTACCGGCACGCAGCATTTTTAAAGAGCTTGAATCCCATCTTTCTTTCCTTCTCAACTCCAGGCGCCTTACTGATTTTCCCGAGACCCCAAAGGCAGATCTAATTATTGGCACTGGCAGCCGGACCCATTTGCCAATGCTCTCCGCCGGCAGAAAGAGTGCGGCCAGAACAGTAACCTGCATGACCCCGGCCTCACATCTGAGAGCTAAATTTGACCTTTGTTGCGTGCC
>JARFQM010000476.1 GCA_029287755.1 Desulfofustis sp.
ACGTCGTTCAGGTTGAACTCTGTGCCATCAAGTCCTTCCATAATCGCTCGTGCCGCCTGTGCATACATTGAATTTACCCGTCTTAAAAACTGTAGACAAAGCATGTTTCCTCCTTCATCAAATTATATTGTTTCCATTAAATTAGCATGGTTTGCATAATTTGCCATTCGATTACCCCCCCCTCACCAGTTCATTTCCACCAGGGCTTGTTTCCAGGCACAGCTTCTTTTTTAAGATCCCGACTGCAAGACACAGCTCCACGCTGGTTCTTCTATTTACATTTATCTTGACATCAAGATAAATGTAAATATTTTTAAAGCATCGAGGCTAATTTAAAAGACTTAATCCTCTAAATAGAGCGTTATCAAGATCCGCTACAAAACCTTACTATCAAGATATTGGAGCAGGCCATGAAACATTCAGAAACGATACACGGTATTCATCATATAACTGCGATTTGTTCTTCACCCACGGTGAACCTCACCTTCTATGAGAACGTCTTGGGGTTGAGACTGGTCAAACAGACGGTCAATTTTGACGATCCGTTTACCTACCACCTCTATTACGGCGATAACGACGGCAGACCGGGCACGATCTTGACCTTTTTCCCCTGGGATGGCATGGTACAAGGCAAGGATGGCGCTGGCATGGTGACGGCGACTGCATTTGCTATCCCCGCGAATTCGGTTTTTTACTGGGCAGCGCGGCTTGAGAGACATGGTGTTGCTGTGTCGCAGGAACGCAGGTTCGGTGAAGAAGTACTCTCATTCAGCGATCCACATGGTTTGCATCTGGAACTGGTCGCCTCGGAAAACTCTTTTGAATCTCTTGAGAAGAGGCCTCTTGACAAGGAAGAGCAGCACCGCATCCGGGGATTCCACTCGGCAACAGCGCTGGTCCGCTCGGCCGAAAAAACAGAGGAGCTGCTGACCGAAACAATGGGGCTGGTCCGGCAGGCGCAGGAAAACAACCGCATCCGTTTTGCCATGGATAACGATGAGGGCGTGGGCCGCTACTACGATCTGCTTGTCGAGCAGAACGCCCCAACCGGCAGACAGGGCAGCGGGACGGTTCACCATATCGCCTTTCGCACCCGCTCGGACCAGGAGCAGAGGTACTGGCAGCAGACCCTGCGGGCTGCCGGCTATCCGGCAACCGAGGTGCGAGACCGCAATTACTTCAAGTCGATCTATTTCCGTGAACCCGGCGGCGTATTATTCGAGCTTGCGACCAACCCGCCAGGTTTCGCAATCGACGAACAACCAGATGAGCTGGGCCGGTCGCTGATGCTGCCGAGCCAGTATGAACATATGCGTGGGCAGATCGAGGAGCATCTCCCTCCCCTGTATGGCCCCGAATTCATACACCGGTTCATCGCCGCCGACGGACCCCACGAATCGGATATCACCCTGGTGACCCTGCACGGCACCGGCGGCGACGAGAACGACCTCATCCCCCTGGCCCGCCGAATAAGCGAAGATGCTGCCCTGCTGAGCCCTCGTGGCAAGATCAATGAACAGGGCATGTACCGTTTTTTCACCCGGCTCGCTCCCGGAGTGTTCGATGAACAGGACCTCATCAGGCGGGCCAACGAACTGGCAGATTTTCTGGTGCAGGCAGCGGGCAGGTACGGCCGTTCCCTCGACCAGATGGTGGCGCTGGGCTACTCCAACGGGGCCAATATAGCGGCAGCTCTGCTCTTCGTCCGGCCCGAGCTGCTCAACCGGGCGATTCTTCTGCGTCCGATGCTGCCGCTTCCCGGTCGCCAGCTCAAACACCTCGAGGGCAAAGAGATACTGGTTCTCAGGGGTACCCAGGACCGCGTCATTCCCGGGGCAAGTACCGATCAGCTGATAGAAGTGCTCAAGGGAGCTGGGGCAGAGGTCACGGCAGTCGCCATCGATGCCGGCCACGAACTGACAGAATCCGATGTCCAGACAGCCGGTCGCTGGCTGGCAGAGGCGACCAAATCGGCAGTCACCCTCTGATTTCTCAGCTACTCGTTCGTCATGCTCCAGGATTTGTGGACATGCGCAGAAGATAATTAGTGCGGAAAATAAATAATCTCATATTCATCGACAGTACATTAGAGGTTCATGGAATCGGGATCGCACATCAGACTGGTATTCGGTAAAGCGAACAAGGCCATCGAAGAGATAGACCGTCTGAGCATTGGTCACACGGGTCTCAATATCACCGATTTCATGATCCTCGAGGCCTTGCTGCACAAGGGGCCCCTGCCGATAAACGATATTGGCAGGAAGATCCTGCTGACCAGCGGTTCCATGACGGCGGCCGCGAACCGGCTGTTGGGGAAAGGACTGATCGACAGGATTCAGGATCCCGTCGACGGACGTCGTTTTTACCTTCATTTGACCAAAAAGGGACTTAAATTGATAAGCGGCGCCTACCGAAACCATAGTAAATCGCTGGCTGAGGTCTTTGCCTGTCTTGACGAACAGGAGCGCGATGAATTTGTCAGACTGCTCAAAAAGGTCGGCAGGCATGCCGAACAAGTAAGAGGCAGATGACATCAAAGCAGATTTCAGAGCTAAGGGACTGCCATGCTGCATGTTGACGTTGCGATCATCGGAGCGGGAAGCGCAGGAATGCGCGCCTACAGAGAAGCTTCAAGGGTGACTGATAAGATCGTGCTGATCGAGGGGGGCGACTATGGAACCACCTGCGCACGGGTTGGCTGCATGCCCTCAAAGTTACTGATAGCTGCAGCCGAGGCAGCTCATGCCGGTTCCCATGCAGAAGCTTTTGGAATCCATTATGGCGGCAGGCGCGTAGACGGTGAAGCAGTTATGAAGCGGGTTCGAGAAGAACGCGACCGTTTCGTGGGCTTTGTCGTCGAGGATGTTGAAGAGTGGCCGGAAAGCCACAGAATCAAGGGCTACGCGCGATTTAAATCAGACCACGTCCTGCGGATCAACAGCAGTAAGGAGGTCCAGGCAGAGCGCGTGGTCATCGCCACCGGCTCACGACCTCGAATTCCACCTGCATTTGCCGACCTCGGTGAGCGCCTGATTGTCAGCGAGGACATATTCTACTGGCACACCCTGCCCGAGTCGGTGGCCGTGTTCGGGGCTGGGGTGATCGGCCTGGAACTGGGACAGGCGCTGCACCGCCTCGGTGTTCGCACCACCTTGTTCGGCAAGGCCAACAAGGTCGGCCCCCTCACCGACCCCGAAGTCATCACGGAAGCCGCCGCCCTCTTCTCGGAAGAGTTTCCTTATTATCCCCATGTTGACCTGACCGGCGCACAAGTCGTCGATGGCGCGGTGCAAATTGATTTCATGGCCCACGGGCAGTCCCACCGGGATTCTTTCGAGTACGTGCTGGCGGCGACAGGCAGGGTTCCCAATATCGAAGACCTGGGACTGGAACATACCTCTGTCGCTGTCGATCACAAAGGTGTCCCACTCTATAACCACTATTCAGGTCAGGTCGGTGATTCCCACATCTTTATCGCCGGAGACGCCACCAATCAGCTTCTGCTGCTGCATGAAGCCTCCGACGAAGGTCAAGCCGCGGGATATAATGCGGCGCACTTTCCGGAAGTCAGGCATTTTAAGAAGAGTACTCCCTTGACAATCGTGTTCTCCGACCCGCAGATCATGATGGTCGGTCAGTCCCATGGTGAATTGCAGGCCCAGGGGGTAGATTTTGTGGTCGGGGAAGTGAACTGGCGGAGCCAGGGGCGCTCGCGGGTAATGCTCGTCAACCGCGGGCTTCTGAGAGTATACGGGGAAGAGGGCAGCGGCAGGTTCCTGGGAGCCGAGATGATCGGCCCGCGGGCCGAGCACCTTGCCCACCTCCTGGCCTGGGCGCACCAGTCGCATTTGACGGTTTCGGAAATGTTGGAAAGACCCTTTTACCACCCGGTCGTTGAGGAAGGGGTGCGAACGGCACTGAGGAACCTGAACCATGGTTTGAATATGGGACCCAAACCGCCGGCCAGGTGCCTGGACTGCGGACCTGGAGCTTAAGGGTGGAAGCGCTCAGGATGTAATTAAGCGGCTCACATATCTCTGTCGTTTTTTTGCTGCGCCAGCTGCTTCAGACGCGCCAACTCTTGGCGCAGAGTAACCTGCGGCATCTGCTCGCCGGCCCGGTGATACCAATAGGCGGAATTGCCTAGATCCCCCTCGTCCCAGTGCAGATAACCGTGAATGAGACACGAAAGTTTATCGGAGTGAACCTGCACCAGACGGTGGGCGCCATGCCAATCTCCGCTGTCAATAAGCTGAAACGCTTTCTGATGGTCACATTGCATTGTCTTCTCCCCCTGTTGCGAAGAAACAGAAATCACCCGAGCCTTTTGCAAAACTATGATTTTCGTTCAAAATCAAGGCCTGCGAGAAATTTTACCACAGGCATATGATTGATATTCCGAGGATACAATTTTTAGCATAACGCAGAGTGTGGGCGAAAAGATCGTTTTGCAAATGGCTCACCCTGCTTCCCAAGACAATTTTGTCCGCATACCTTGCGTGT
>JARFQM010000011.1 GCA_029287755.1 Desulfofustis sp.
CGAGAAGAACGCACCATCACGGGGATTTAGGATAATGCATCCCCGATCACTGCCAGCCGATATAATCGGTTCTCAACACCTACTGGCATCCAAGGCGTGCAGCTTGGAAGAGAGGGAAGCATGGCGTCACCGTCAGGGACGTGTTACACGACCTGGCTGATCGCTAAACGTTAATTATTCCCCCCGTTCAATAGTAAGTTCCAACCCCTTCAAGCCCTTAAAGATACTGACATCACCTTCTATTTTGGCAAGCGGATTACCAGGTGAAATCAATCTCGGCTTATCACTGGTACTGGCGGGGGTGCGACCATATAAAATACAAAAGCCTGAGCCCTGCAGCCAATAGGCAATATCACCAATTTCAAACTCTTCTTTGGGGTTCTCTGCCTCGATATCCACTGGAATAGTGCCATAAAGTTCATCTCCCCAGGTGGATAAACTGACTTTTAAAGGCAGGGCTTCCCAGAATTTAGTGCAGGTGTTCGGCGCGGTTTCTGTTAACAGCGTTGCTTTTATGTTACCGATTTCTTGAGCTTTTAATAAAATAGTTTTCATTCCTTTGTTCCTCAATATTGCATCGTTAGTTATCTTACTCAGTTGGTCAGACAATAAAGTTCTCCTCTTTTAAACAATAACATTCAAGAAGGCGGTAATCTCATGGAAATTTGGCTGCCCGCTCCGCTGCCTACGCTGAAGCCATTTCTGTTGTATTTCATTGCAGCCCTGTTTGTTCGAAATTCCCGGGTGCCGCAGGTTAATAAATTCAGAATACTTGACAGCCGAACTGGTGCACTTAATCTAGATCATTATATAGACAGTAATTCCGCCATCTGGAATTTTTTAGGAAATGTACATTATTGTAAACCAGCTGGTTCAAGGTCAGTGGCAGCAGTCGAGGTGTCGCTTCAAAAAACTTTGGTTTAAACTGCGCATTTTTATGGCCGGCTGATTGATTTCTATGGTAACCAGTATTTCTATCCAGGAGATATTCATCACCTTATTCATGACCAGAAGATGAGGGATCATAAAAAATTAGAGTCGCAGAGGACCATTCATGAACATGGGGTAACCTATGTCCACGACTTGTTAGACAGGGTTGGATTCACGATTCATGATGTGAATAGAGATCCAGACCATCACTATCAGATATTTGCCCAATTCAAAGACAGGGCAATGTTGATTGCTGTTCGTACTGCCTATCATCCGGATGTGGGAAAAATGGACGCTCCCACTAGAGAGAAGCTGATTCACGAGTCTAAAAAGCTCAACGCCGTACCCCATTTTGCCGGCTTATCATTGACAGTAGCGAACAAGAGTGATATCCAGAGAGAGGACTCAAATCAAATAGCTGAGAACAATATTGTGTTCTATGGGATTTCAGTTGTACGTTAACTGGAAATACTTACAGCATAGTGCTGCGAGTATATGATATTTTAGGCATTGATTGTTAGGACTTGCCCGAGATCGAATCTACTTCAGCAAGACATTGATGGCTGTCTATGCAACCGACCACAGAAGATCGAAGGAAACACGAGCGCTATAAACTCGAAAATTCAGTTTCGGTCTCATCACATGGGGTGAATCAGATTACCGACATAAGCATGGGGGGATTCTGTTTCAGATGCCCTCCTTTTACGCCGGTATCTGATTTCTGGGAAACGGACATCATAACCTCGGTTGCCACCCTTGAAGGTTTTCCTGCCAAACGGGTATGGGTATCAATGGTAGAAAATGGTACCCATGAGTATTTACCGGCCGAAGTGGGGGCAAAATTTGGCAAGTTAACCAAGAAGCAGAGCACTCTCTTATCAGAGGTAATCGAGGCCATTTCACATACTGAGGGGCCAGAGCACTGATCAGTGTTGCCTGAGGCCTTGTCTCAGATCATAAGCTTTCTTCCCTCCAGCCGCATATCTCTTCAGATATCACCCGCTGCCCTTCCGGTAGCAGCGACTTGAAACATGTTGCCGATGATGAATAAAACCGAGCCGTTCTATTCTGTCAGCCTGCCAATTCCCAGAGTAATTGCAGAGCATTGGCAGGAGGTGAAATAAGCTGTTACTACTCTTTTCCCCTCGGGCTATTGACGGCTCTTTAACGTTTCTATTTCTTTTCGTAACTCGTCGATTTGGGCAATAAGTTTATTTCGCTCAGCAAATAAATCTGCCAGATCTCTCTCCACGTTTCTGGTAATAATCTGCATGTCCCGCAGCTGTTTCAAAAGAATACGGTCCTCAATTGATTGTTCCAGACTTGTGAGCCATTTCCTCACATCCCTGATTGTCTTCATATCATAGCCCTCCATACATATTCGCACCCTATAGCATAGGGGATTAGATGGAGATTAATCAATACCTGTGAATGGTTTCGAACTGATCAATCTACTCAGCCAACGGTCATGGGAAAAAGAGACTGACGCTTACGGCGATACTTTTCGAGGAAGTGGATTCGCAGCATCGGGACTGGTCCTGCCGGCCTCAGCCATTTTTTTGTGGCACTCCTGTGTGAGATAGGATAGTATCACATTGTGGTACATTCTCACTTGGTGTATCACTTCACCCTTATACCTGGTGGTGCGACTCCTCCCTGGGTCGTGCCACCATCTTTATTTTCCTCTCGTCTCACTTGAAAAAACCTATTGATATGAACCCCTTAGCACGGCGCTGCGTGCTGACACTTTTCTGGCTCATCCGCTGGGCTGCCGCGCTGTTTCTTACACGGGCGCGACACTGAAAAGCATTTCATGGATCCAGAAGATGAAGGCCAGGTAGAGAGCGAGGCCTCCAGCTGCGGCTATCCAATCGTTGAATTTTGACGGCGGCGCACCTGGAAGCGGTCGGGTATCACGCCTGCTTACCGACAACATATCTGCAAAGACCCACACCAGAAAGGAGCCGAACAGGACCAGGTCGGCGAGTGTACCGTTGGCGAGCAGATGGGCTGCTGCCCACAGCTTGGAGGCCAGCAGCATCGGGTGGTGCACGGCAGCTTTGATACGGCCGGGAAAATAGGCGGCTATCAGCAGAGGGAATACGGGGATCATTAGAACGAGGGCGGTATGCTGGAGCCAGGCCGGGGTGAGATAGAGTTCGATTACAGCGCTGCGGGCATCGCTATAACCTCTGATGGTCAAGATCAGGCCCATAAGAGCTATGGCAGAATAGATGCCTTTCCAGCCCCACACCCCTAACCGTTCTGTCATCTCGTTTCGCCATCTCTCGTTGACGATGGATATCGAGTGAACGCCGAGAAAGATGAATAGTCCAATGATAAGCTGGGTCATGATGGATTCTCCTGTCGAGGCGCCTGCAGTAGTCCTCCTGAAGCGGAAAAACACTAATTCTTGGCTAATCTTACAGGTATTATAGGGCAAAAGCGAACGGTTGCCAGGGATGACAAGATTTCTGAACAAACGTTTGCAGACCAGCGCTCTGCGTGGTCCTGTTTCGGCGGTCGAATCGTGTGCCGTGAAAACGCAGAACCACCTTTCTCATTCGGCCAGTGTCTCTACCAGTGACGGCACGCCAGATACGGTCATGCTAGCGTCTGGATACCGAAGAGCGCGTCTCAAATATGTTGACTATCAGGTGGTGTCGTCGCACTGTCTACCTTGAGATGAGAAAATGCGGTGAGGATGATGCAGCAGAAGCACTCTTTAAATATCTAACCGGAGGTTTTCATGTTCCAAGTAACCCTGCGCGGCGATAATCGTCTTGACATCGAGCTGAGCGGCAAGCTTGATTCCGAAGAGATGAAAACCGCACTCGATGAACTGGTCGACAAGTCGGGAACCATTGAAGACGGCAGAATGCTTTATGATGTTATTGACTTCCACATGCCGTCTTTAAGTGCAATCGCAATAGAATTTTCGCGTCTTCCAGAAATGTTCGGGCTCATTAAGAGATTTTCCAAGGCGGCAGTTCTCTCAGATAAAAACTGGATCAAAAAAGCCAGTGAGTTGGAGGGGATGTTGATACCCGGTGTGGAGATTAAAGCGTTTGACCGGGAGCAAAGAGAAGAGGCCGAAAACTGGCTCGAGGCAGACGAGTAACCCCAGATGCAGGCTCAAAATTAAGGTGTTGGTGCAGCGAACCGTTGCACTCAGTCGACAACCTGGTGCGAGATAAGGCGGCGGTCAGCAACATTCATATGGGAACAGACTACATTGGCTGAGCGGAAAATCTGCATAGTGGGCGCCAGCGGTAAGCTCGGGCGCTACCTGGTCAGCCACGCCTTGGAGCGTGGCTACCGGGTCGTTGGCGTCTGCAGAGAGCAGAGCATCGCCAAGCTTGATGATTTCAAGGAGCGGATCACCATACGGGGAGGCAGAACCAATGATCGCAGTGTCATAGAGCCTGCAGTAGCAGGCTGCGAGGGGGTGTTGACGGTCCTGGCCCCATGGGGAATTCAGCAGTATGCGTCGGGCACCGCTCAGGCGGTGATGGATTGCGCCGAGCCGGACGCACGACTGATTTTTTCTTGCGGATGGCATATCACACGCGACGGCCAGGATGTCTATTCCTGGAAGCTCAAAACATTCGTCACACTATTCGGCGGCCTTGCCAGGCTCTTTCGATTCGCTGAACTCGATGATCAGGTGGAAGCCTGTCGGAGAATTTTTGCCAGCGATAAGAGGTGGACGGTGGTTCGGGGAAGCGATCTGGAAGAGGGCGACAGTCAGGGACTACCGGTCTGGAGCCGACATGTAGGTGACCCGGTTCTGCAGAGCAATCTCACCAGAAGAATCGATTTTGCCTTATTCATGGTTGAAGCCCTGCAAAATGACGCACTCATTCACGAAGCACCTGCCATCGTGGGATGCCGGACACCCTCGGCCCTGAAATACGAACCGGTGCATTAACTCTCCAAGAATCTATCGCCCGCAAAGAACGTTATCGTGAAAACGATAGGGACCAAAATCGACATCGCGGCATCCCGGTATCTGTGGTCCGCTCGCCGGCGTCCTGACTCCAGGCAGTGGCGTCAGGGTCAGGCTTATAATAGCATGAGCAGCATGATCTTGATGAGGCTTATCCTGCCACTGGCGCCGTTGAGGCTGATGATACCGCCCCTGCGCGCAGCACTATTCTTGACCCTGCTTTTCTGCTCCGGTGTGGCCATCGAGCAGAGATCGCCGGACACTGCGTATAAAAAATGTCTACCTTAGGATTGAAGGCTCAACGATTTGAGGAGTGGAGCCAATGAGGTTTCCACTACCCCTTAAACCCGTTGTCCAAGTGGGAGCCGTCGCAGATTGGTTTCTTTTTTGAGCCGCCGCAGCGGCAGAGCACGTAATGGTCGGCCATGGGCAGCAGCTTGTCCGAATCCTGGTCGTCGATCAGGGTGATATAGCCCTGAATATTGAGCGGTCCATCCTCTTCAACGACGATCTGCTCCACACCTGCGAAATAATCCCGGTGGTGAACGCCGTCGACAATATAGCTCAAGGCGCCCGAAGGACATTTCCGAATGGTGTCAATGATCTCTTCGACCGGGGCGGCGTTGGCTTCATATTTGGGGGCGTCATGGGTGCCGAATACGGCTTCGAGTTCCCCGCAATAGCCGGCGCCCATGCACAGATAGCGGTCGAAGACGATGGTGATCTTTTCTCCACGGTAATACTCAAGTTCTTTTTTGTCCGAGTCCTCTCTGCTGCCTTCAAAACCGATGGTCGCGTGCGTGCCGTCGCACAGCGGTTTGTACTTGGACTCGCCGCAGCGGCACAGGGAGGTGACCCGCTCCATTTTTACCGGATCCCCGTCTTTGCCGATCAGTTTTGAGTCGACCGCCATAAGTGGGCTGTATTTGCTTAGGATAATTTGACTTTTTGGCATGCTGTCCTCCTCACAAGACAATTTTGGGGGCGATCCTGCAGGGTGCAGCCGCTCAGTCACAGATGGCGGGGAGCGGCGCCCCGGCGCGATCGATTTGCTCCATGGAAGATACCCTAAATTAGTGCCCTTTACCACCTTGATGGCGCAGGACCGCCATGGTGCGACAGGAGAATGTGAAGCACACCCATCATGCAGTTAACCTGTCTGCCAGATATGTTCCGTGTGCATCCGTGGGCAAATGGTACTATAGTCATCGGGCATGGATGAGGTCTCTCGATACGGGCATAACGGCATGACATTTGACAGGAGGGTGCGATGAAGAACAGCTGGCATCCCGGCCAATTATTGAGTGTTTCAAGCGCCTATTGGCGCGGCTGCACCTTACAGACCGGTGTGCGCCTTGGGGTTTTCACGGAACTCGCCGCCGGCCGCTGCGATGCCGGGACACTGGCGGAAAAAATTGATTGTGAGGCCAGGGCCACCGGTTTACTGCTCGATGCGCTGTCGGCCATGGGACTGCTGTCAAAAACCGGTGAACTGTATGAAAACAGCCAGGCGGCTCAGCGTTTTCTGGTCGAGTCTTCACCGGACTATATGGGGCACATCATCCTCCATCACCATCACCTGGTCGACGGCTGGGCCCAGCTTGACCAATCGGTGCGAACCGGCGGGCCCGCGCAGAGACGCTCCTATGGGGCTGAAATGGAGCGGCAAAGCTTTATTATGGGGATGTTCAACCTGTCCATGCAGATTGCCCCCCAGATAGCCGAGCAGATCGATCTCGGGGGCAGAAAACTATTGCTCGATCTCGGCGGTGGTCCGGGCACCCACGCCATCCATTTCTGCCTGAACAATCCTGCATTGCGGGCCCTTATTTTCGATCGGCCCACGACCGAGCCGTTTGCCCGCCAGACGGTCGCTTCTTTCGACCTGGACGAACGAATCAAATTTGCCGGCGGAGATTTTAAAACCGACCCCATTCCCGGTGGACCGTATGATGTGGCCTGGCTGTCGCATATCTTGCACTCCAGCACCCTGGAAGAATGCTACCGGCTCATCGAAAAATCTGTTGCAGTGACTGATTCCGGGGGTATGATCCTGGTGCACGATTTTATTCTGGACGACAGCAAAGACGGTCCCGAATTTCCTGCCCTGTTTTCCCTCAACATGCTGCTCTCGGGCAACGGCGGCCGATCTTACTCGCAGAGGGAAATACTTGCTATGCTGGAAAGTGCGGGAGTGGTCGATCTCCAGCGCCACCCGTTCAGGGCCAAGAACGATTCGTCGATCATCTGCGGTATCGTCAAGTAAACACGCTGCGTGCGCCTTGCGGGAGGCGCCCTGCAAAGTGACACCACACTGAAAGGAAACAAACATGACTGAAGACGATCTATATATCAGGGCGGCACGGGAAGCATTGCAGAAAGACGGGGCATCGCGCCTGGAATCATTGTGGCGTGAAGCCCGGGAGCGTGCCGGTAAAAATGAATTCGAGGCCGTAAACCTGTACGTGAACCTTCGGGTTGCCCAGTTGCGCAAGGAATCACCAGACCCCGGCTCAGCGCGGACCACCGCCGGAGTGGCCTCTGTGGGGGGCCATCCTGACTTTATCAGCGTAGCCAAGTATTGTGCTAAAAATAACGTCGACCAGCGGCACGTGATTCAGAGCATTGGTGACGGGCATTACATCGGCAGGGAGGTTGGCGGGGACTGGTATATCTACATCGGCAAGAGCAGATTCAGCACCCACGAAGAGAGAAAGAAATCCTTCTTCTTCGATGATGCCAATGCACTGGCAGAATCCGAGCGATCCGAAGAGGATCGGGACAATCTGATAAATCTGGACCGTACACCGGAGTAGCCGGATTCTGCCTTTGCACCGGCAATCTGTTCACTATTCGTCCATTTGCTCTTCAGGCAGCTGCGGTCCATAGGGACTAAAGGCTCGGCGTCTGAATCGGTTGCCCAGTCCGCAGCGGTAGCCGCGGCCTTGCCGGCGTCCTTTTCCCTGACCGAAACCGCCACGCTGCTCCTGCCTTCTGTCGAAACGGGCAGGACGGCACATTCCCTGAGCTTTGCCGCTCATGGGGCCGTCTCCTCGGGGACCGGTTTGATCATATCCAGGCATGTGTTTCACCTCCTTTGCACGGTTAAGGTTAATCTTCACGGTTTGCCGTACCCCTGACCGGGGCCGCGCCCACGCCGTCCGCGCCGTTTTCGGTGTCCGGGGCCGCGCACTTCGTAACTTCCCCCCTCAATCTTCAGGACCTTACCGGTGACCATGGCGTCGGCAACAGCGGTGCGCCCTCTGGCCAGGAGCCTGCCGAAGGTGTGCCTGGACACACCCATCAAGGCGGCGCCGTTTTCCTGATCCAGGTGTTCGAAGTCACTCAGGCGGATCGCCTCGAACTCGTCGACGCTCAGTACCGCCTCACCGGTGACGTTGACTCCCTGCGGGACAAAGGCGGTGATGGTGGGGTAGGCCGAGACCAGTCTGGGCTTTCTTGGGCGAACCATAAATACTCCTTTATGCTCATTTGATCATAATATAGCAATTGTTATCAGATGTGTAAAGATTAATTATGCTCAAATGAGTTAAAAAATGGAAAAGAAGGGTGCGGTGCTGAGCCGCTCGCCGGCTGAGGCAGCTATGTCATGCTCAGGGGGACGGGGGCAGACCGAGTGCAGCAGCTATTCTGGTAATCGTGCGGGGAGCCGAACCCTCGAAGTGATTGTTGACGTAGAGAAAGGTTTCCACCTCTCTTTGCGCCAGATCGCCAAGCATGGTCTTGAGCTGATCAATATCCTTATCCCGGGGTGCGACGATGGTGTCCCAGGCGTTACCGGTCTGCGTTTCAATCTTTTGCCGGTCGGGGCCGAGCAGCCTGATCACAGTTTTTTCCCTGATCTGATCTTTATAGCGCTGATAAATTTCAAAGATAGACGGCATGTAGTAGCCCTGGAGAAATACGGGATGGAGTTTTGTCGAAGAAAGAAAGTCGAAGTAGGGGCGTTTCAGGTAGTTGGGGTTTCTGGTCTCGATGAAATAGTCATAGCCCTCGGGGAGCTGCCGAACGAAGTTGCCGAAACGATTGATGAACTCGCCAAGACTGCCCATTTTCTTCTTATTCAGATACTCGAACTGGAAAATGAGCGGGCCGAGGTTGTTTCTGATCGGCTCCAGCGTCGCGATAAAGCGCTCCATCAATGGCACCGAAAGAAAGCAGGGATTGGGCCTGAGCGGCTCTTTCTTGTCCTTGCGGTAGTGGTGGGTAAGGGTGATACTGTTGGGCACCTTGACGCTGAACACGAAATCGTCCGGGACAGATACGGCGTACTCCCTGACTACTGACGGTTTGGGCAGCACCGCGGTGTCTTCTCCAAACAGAGACCAGAACCATTGATCCACCTCGACGGTGCGATAGTGTCTGCTGTATACCTGGAGATAGTTTATTTTCTCATCTTCGGGATAGATCAGTCCTCGCCAGGAATCATATTTCCATGAACAGGTGCCAATATGCAGCGCCATAACTCTCCCCTTTTAGGTCAAGGTGCGCATTGTCTCTCAAAAAGCGCATAGAGATAGGGACGAGGTGCCCCGCTGGGGGTGGTGTAATGGAATATTTCATGCTCTATAAGCAGATAATCTGCGCCCAGGTTGTCGCTCATTTCTTCCTCCGAGTAACGGTGCACAGGAAGACCGGCACATTTGTCAGCCGCCTCTTTTGAGAATTGAGCCAGAAGTACATATCCCCCGGGCCTGACCGCTTCCTGTAAGGTGGAGAAATACTGGCGCCTATCGGCGTCTTCAACAAGAAAATGCAGTACCGCCCTGTCAATCCACAGATCTAGAGGAGGCAGCGCAGCGGTTACCGGCCTGCCCAGATCCGTATTGATCCAGCTTGCCCTGCTGTTCGGGCCGATCCTTCGTTTCAGGGTGTCAAGCGCCAGCTCGCTCACATCATTAATTATCAGTCTATGGCCTCTGAGGAGCAGGTCACCGGGAAGCATCGAGGTGCCGGCACCGGCGAGGAATATGGTGGAGGGAATGGCCAGGTCGAGCCGCTCGAGGTAGCCCAGGATCTGGTCAGAATTTCTTTCATACCAGCCCAGGCGGCTGTCATCTTCAGATTTTGCAAAGATAGTGTCCCAGTGCTGTCTTCTTCCACTCATAGATGGGGCTCCTGATTGAATGGGATGGCCGGTCGCTCCCTACGGCTCTTACCACCTTGGTCTTGCTGAGATTTTATCAAATAAACCCCGCAGTGCAGGAGCAGCAGCTCTTGGGTTGCATCTGGCGTCCTGCATTTTTAAGATTATACTATCAGACATAATAAAATGCAGGAGGTGTGTTCGATGCGGGTACAAATCGTCCTCATTACTCTGGGTGTTGTGCTGATTGCAGCGGATCTGGGCTGGTCGTGCAATCAGACGACCTATGCAGGCTGTTCCCCCGAGCAGCTGCGGGCCATTCAGCAGCAGCAATTTTATGCCAGAAAGCAAGCGCCTGTCGACGCCGAGGTCTATTGGAGGGATCGGCGGTACTCCGACCGGGTGAGACTGGAAGCGCAGAATCACGAGCTCGAGATCGAAAGGCTCCGCTCCCAGACGGCCATCGAGGTCGCCAGGCAGGAACGCAGGTCATGGCGCGGCGGCGGTTACTATTTCTACCGTCCTCCGGTCGTTGTGCATCCCCAGCCTGTGCCGCCTATAGCCGTAAAGCCAAGACCGCATCTGCGCGGCCCAGTCTACTCTAACTCGACTGTTACAACGGTGCCCAATGCGGTGAAGTAGACCTGGGTTTCTGAGCACTGGAAACCAGTGGTCTATATTTTCTTGTCTGGTTTGGTCTTGAATTTCTCCAGGATTTCCCAGACAGGGATCGCCACTATTCCACCGACAAACCCGGATATGTAGCTGGGTATCGGAGTGGAGAACATGCTGTTCCACACTACTCCAGCCAGAAAACTGAACAGGACCATCAGAATGATGGTCACCGCTATTCTTGCCCAGATAGACATTCCCTTCTCCCTTCCGCAGAATTAATCACCTGAAAGCGCAGCCAGCAGTAAATTTCAAGAAAGGCAATTCAACCTCAGGCTTCTCCCGCTAAGCCTCAATGACATAGACCTGCATCCTTAATCTTGGCGGACCAATCCTCTGCAACAGATAGTACGCATCCCAGTGAGAAGATCAATCGACAGACCATCAGAATTTCCCCTGCTGCCTATCATTCCAGGCAGAATAAACATGTCCACCGACGGAAGTCGGGGGAGCGCCTCAGACAAGAAGGGCCGGTTCAATGAAATTGAACCGGCCCTGGCTTCGCGGCCATGGTGGGGAAAGGGGCTCGAAAAGTAAGCTCTACCAGCCCAGGGTCAGATAGTCGTGCATGGAGTTGGCGGCTTCGCGGCCGGCGCCCATCGCCAGAATGACGGTTGCCGCACCGGTGACGATATCGCCCCCGGCCCAGACGGCCTTCTTGGTGGTCTTGCCCGTTTTTTCATCGGTATGGACATAGCCCCACTTGTTAAGTTTCATGTCCGGCGTCTCGCTGGTCAAAAGTGGGTTGGCCCCGGATCCGACCGCCACGATACAGAGATCACAATCCATCTCAAACTCAGAGCCTTCAATCGGCACCGGACGCCTGCGGCCGGAATCATCGGGTTCGCCGAGCTCCATCTGGAGACATACCATTCCTGTCAGGCGACCTTTCTCATTGCCCAGATACTTGGTCGGGTTGGTCAGTAGAAACATCTTGATGCCCTCTTCCTCGGCATGATGGATCTCTGCAGCCCGGGCCGGCATCTCCTCGCGTGACCTTCGGTAGACGATCTTGACACTCTCGGCGCCCAGCCGCATGGCAGTTCTGGCGGCATCCATTGCCACGTTTCCAGCACCAAGAACGACAACATTTTTACCAATGGGGATCGGTGTGTCGACATCGGGGAATTTATAGGCTTTCATCAGGTTGGCCCTGGTCAGGTACTCGTTGGCCGAGAGAATGCCGACCAGGTTTTCACCGGGGATGTTCATGAAGCGGGGCAGACCGGCGCCCACTCCGATGTAGACAGCGTCAAATCCCTGCTCGAAAAGTTCATCCACTGAGACCGTGCGCCCGACGACGGCATTGCATTCCAGCTTGCACCCCAGGCGCTCGAGAAAGTTAATCTCCTGGGCGACGATAGCCTTGGGCAGACGGAACTCCGGAATGCCGTAGACCAGCACGCCGCCGGCCTTGTGGAAGGCCTCGAAGATGGTCACGTCATGGCCTTTGACAATCAGATCGCCGGCCACAGTGAGACCTGATGGGCCTGAACCGACAACGGCGACTTTTTTACCGGTTGAGTCGGCCTTGGGCGGCAGTTCGCCGGTTCCGTTTTCCCGTTCCCAGTCTGCGCAATAGCGCTCCAGGTTGCCGATGGCCACCGGCTCACCCTTCTTGCCCAGGATGCATAGGCCCTCACACTGTATTTCCTGAGGGCAGACCCGGCCGCAGACGGCGGGCAGGGCATTTTTGCTCCACAGGTTGCGGATCGCCGCGGTGATATCGCCTTTGGTGATCAGGTCGATGAAGCCGGGAATGTCGACGCCGACCGGGCAGCCATTAACACAGGCCGGTTTCTTGCACTGCAGACATCTGGCCGCCTCTTCCTGAGCCATCTTGTTGGTATATCCCGTCGGTACTTCTAGAAAATTGCGGGCCCGGACCTGCGGGTCCTGCTCGGGCATCGCAATTCTGGGGTTCTTCACGGGCTTTGCAGATTTTTCCGCCATGTTTTTCCTCCGTCTGACAGCGGGTTATTCGATAAGCTTCAAATTCAGCGCATTATTGGGCATCCCGAATAGTGCAGTACTCTTCGTGACATTTTTTCTCGTCTTCTAGATACGCGTTAAGCCTGAGCATCAGTTCGTCGAAATCCACTTTATGCCCGTCGAACTCAGGGCCGTCGACGCAGGCGAATTTGGTCTCACCGCCGACTGAGACCCGGCAGCCTCCGCACATCCCGGTCCCGTCAACCATGATGGGGTTGAGGCTGACCATGGTCGGCACGTTGTACTCTCTGGTGATATTGGTGACCGCCTTCATCATTGGAACCGGGCCGATGGCGACCACTTCCTTGATGTCGCCTTCCTCCAGCACTTCTTTCATGACGTCGGTAACGAAACCGTGGTGACCATAGGAGCCGTCATCGGTGCAGACACGCAGGTCGTGGGAGGCGTTTTTCATCTGTTCTTCGAGAATCAGCAAATCCTTGGTGCGGGCGCCGATGATGCAGACAACCTCGTTGCCGACCTCTTTCATGGCCCGGGTAATCGGGTGGAGCACGGCGACGCCGGTACCTCCGCCGACACAGATAACCTTGCCCCGCTTTTCGAGATGGGTGGCCTTGCCAAGCGGACCGATGACATCCTGGAAACTATCTCCGACCTTGAGATCGCGGAACAGGGCGGTGGATTTGCCGACCACCATGTAGATGATGGTAATGGTGCCCTTGTCCTTGTCGGTTTCGGCCATGGTCAGCGGAATCCGCTCACCGTCCTCGTCAGCCTTGAGGATTACGAACTGACCGGGTTTGGCTTTTTTGGCAATCAGCGGCGCTTCGATCTCATTGAGAATCACCGTACCTTCCGCCATCTCTTCTCGTCTTACAATTTTGAACATGTCTACCTCCGAACGTGGAAGAATTTAGAACAAAAAAACCCGTCGCCGAATGCCTGCGGCAGTCGGTCACCGGTTTTTTT